>DATKBQ010000360.1:0-3199 GCA_035546375.1 Planctomycetota bacterium
CCAGGGTGCGTAGGGGCATTCGTTCGACCTCCTTCGCGCCGGATGAGTGCAAACCCCGGACCAGCGTCGCGGAAGAGACGCGGCGGCGCGCCGAGTGCCGGCACCCCTTGTCCTGCGCGCGCCGGCGTGCGGCACGCTCGATCTCGTCGGGGCGGGAGTGGCCAGTGGTGAGGATGGTGGCGTCATCGACCGAGGACGGAGAATCCGTCGGTGAGACAGTCTCCACGTTCTGGCCACCGCGGGATGACCGCTCTCCGGTCGAGGCGTCTCGGGGCGGATCGAGAGGCGCTCAGCCGTCGTCGCGAGCAGGGGCGCCGCTCGAGGGGCCGGTCATCGCCTCGGCGGCCCCGGCGCGGCGCGAGAGGATCGCTTGCAGCTCGGCGGCCCGTCGTGCCGTGGCTTCCCCGGGGGCCGTCTGCTCCCGCAGGCGATCGAGCTCGCCATCGAGAGCGGCGAGCAGCGCTGGTGAGGCGTCGGCGGGTAGAAGCGCGATCTCGGCGGCGAGGACGGCGAGGCGCAGCTCGACGCGCGCGGCGTCCCAGCTCCCGAGATCCCTGGTGCCGATCGCGAGCGCTACGGGCGGCGCTGCGGAGGCCGCGGCATCACCACGCACCTGGGCCGTGCCGACCGCGCCGCCCGCGAGCGCGCCCGGATTTCGCGCGAGCTCGATCTCGTAGAGAGCGGCGAGCCGGTAGAGCGGCGCCTGACCGGTGCGCGGCGCGGGCGGCGGAGTTGGCGGCGCCAGGGCATGCGCGTGGCTCGCGAGCAGCCGATAACGCCGGGCGGCGGCGGGGTCGAGCGTGATCTCGATCGAGCTCGGCGCCTGCGGCGTGGCGGCGCCACCGTCGGCCTCGATCAGCACCGCGCTCAGGAGCACCACGACGCGCCCCGGCGCGCGCGCCGCGACCTCGTAGAGGAGCGCGCCCGGGGTCGACGGGCGGAGCGACGCGGTGGCATCGTCGAGGATCGGCTCGACCGCAACGACACGCGCTGCCGCGAACGCGGATTCGAGCGACCGGTCGCCGAGAGTCACGGCAAGCGTCGAGATCGGGTGGGTCTCGACGTCCAGGAAGCCGGAGCGCTCCGCGCTTGCGGCCTCGACGACGTTCGCCGCGCTCGGCGCGACGGCGCTGGCATCGCCGCTCGCGCGGTCTCGGGCCGCCTCCTTCCGCAGCTCCGCGACCCTCGCCTGGATCCCCCTCTGTGGCTCGGTGTACCAACGGACTCGCGGAGGCTCGGCGGACGCGTCCCCTTCCCGCTCGCGAGTCTCCTCCTCCACGGCAGAACCCGGCAGCGCGTGCATCTCCCTCTCGAGCCGGACCTTCTCTTCCTCGAGCTCTCGGATTGTCGTGCTGCGACCCAGGGAGCGTTGGTCCGGGCTCGCGGCACGGCCCGGCTCGCGGCCGCGTACCTCGTCGAGAAGATCCGCAGTCGCATCCGCGAGCGGCGCTTCCGCCGCCGCCGGCCGCTGCCGTTGCGCACTCGCGTCGGGCGCGTCGCCGGATACCGGCCGCTGCCGTCCCGCAACCGAGGCGGGCGCCTCGACGGCTCTTGGTGCATCCCGGCTCCCTGAAGCGGCGCGGCCAGGGTCGGGGACCTCGGCGGGGCTCGTCGATTCCACGGCGTCCCGGCGGTCGAAGAGGCGCACGGCGAGGTAGCCCGAACCGAGCACGACGGCGATCGAGGCCGCGGCCGCCCAGGCACCGGCGTGGCGCGAGAAGCGCCGAGTGGACGGCGCCGCCGAGCGCCCGGCGAAGAGATTGTCGGGAATCTGCTCCTTGAGCCTGCGCCCGAGATCCGGCGGCGGGGACTCGGACACGGGGGCGCGTAGTGCGCGCACGATCCTGCGGCGGGTGAGGCGCGTCACGCCGGGTCCTCCCCCAGATCGGTCTTGAGGCGAGCCACGGCGCGGCGTAGCCGCTTGCGGATCGCCATGCCGGTGAGCCCCTCCTGCCGCGCGATCTCTCTCACCGGCACCTCGCCCCAGAAGTGCGCGGTCACGGCGAAGCGCAGATCCTCGGGAAGGGCGAGCACCGCGCGCCGGAGGCGCAGCGAATCGATCCGGAGAAGCGGGTCGTCCTCCACCGCCGCCAGGCCCGCGACGGGCGCGGCGTCGTCGTCGAGCGTCGTGAACCGCTGCGGGCGGCGCACATGGTTGAGAAACGTGGTGTAGGCGATCCGGTAGAGCCAGGTGGAGAAGCGCGAGCGGCCGTCGAACTGGTGAAGCGCGCGCCACGCGCGCGCGTAGGTCTCCTGCGTCAGGTCGGAGGCGGAGTCGCCGTCGCCGCACAGGCGGCGCAGGGTCCGGTAGACCAGCGGATAGGTGATCTCCACCAGGATCTCGGCCGCGTCGCGGTCGCCTCGCCTGAGGTCGGCCAGGAGCTGGGCCTCGTCGCGGCCACGCCTCCCGCGGCGGTGCTGGGCGGTGGGCTGGGAAGGCGACGCCTCGACGGTGGCCATCGGTGGTTTGGACACCACGGAGGGGCCACGATAAACCAGGAGCGCGCTAACGCTCGATCTCGAGGTCCACCGCAAAGCGCTCCTCCGGCTGCTTGGCGATCAGCACGGTGCTCCCGACCGGGAGCAGGACGCGGTGGACCGAGCCGCCGAAGCGGCAGTTGACCTCGTAGAACCCATCGCCGACGAGGAGCAGGGTACCCTCCTCGCCCTTCATGCCGACGACGGTGTTGTGGATCAGCACGTCGACCGGAACATCCATCTATCCTCCCTCCACCATGCCCTGGGCCCGGTAGTCCTTGAGCTTGCGCTGCAGCGTGCGCAGGCCTATGCCCAGGATGCGAGCCGCTTCCGCGCGGCGGCCGTGTGTGCGCTCGAGCGTCTCGAGAATGGCCTGGCGCTCGATCTCTTCCATCGTCCGCGGCGTTCCGAACGGCGTCTGGATGGGGGCTCCGGTCTTCGCCGCCGGCGCCGCCTCGCGAAACTGCTGCGGCAGGTCCTCCACCTTGATCTCGCCCCCGGTGTGGAAGATCACGATCGATTCGAGGACATTGCGCAGCTCGCGCACGTTACCGGGCCAGGAATGGCGCGACAGTGCGTCGAGCGCCTGCGGGGAGAGTCGGATCTGCGGCTTGCCGTGCTCCTCGGCGAAGGCGTGCAGGAAGTGCTCGCAGAGGACGGGCAGATCGCTGGTGCGCTGGCGCAGCGGCGGAATCTCGAGGGTAACCACCTTGAGCCGGTA
>DATKBQ010000361.1:0-5610 GCA_035546375.1 Planctomycetota bacterium
CACCTTCTGGTACGTCGAGTGCCTCTCGCGCGAGGGCGACCTGCGCCAGGCGCGGCTGGTGCTCGAGAAGATGCTCGGCTACGCCAACCACCTCGGGCTGTACGCCGAGGAGCTGGGCTGGCGCGGCGAGCAGCTCGGCAACTTCCCGCAGGCCTTCACGCACCTGTCCTTGATCAGCGCCGCCTACGACGTCGACCGCCGGCTCGAGGAGGCCGGGGTACGCGACTGACCCCAGCCGCCCCGCTGGGCGCGGCGCGTCGATCGGTCTGGGGTGGTTTCTTGCCCGTCGCTCCCTGGACGCGTCTGAACCTGTCTGCCGGGCTGGGTCAGAGATCGTTCTCCTCGCGCCGGGAGGAGGCCTCCCGCGGCCGGCCCTCGTCGTCTGCGCGAGCGGATTCGTAGTCGTCGCGCGCGATGGCGACCTCCTCCTCGGCCGCCTCGAGCCGCACCTGGGCGACCTCGACCTCCCGCTTCGCCTCGCGCACGGCGCGCCGGAACTCGCCGAGGTCGATCTCGCCCGCCGCAGGACGGTCGAGCTCGCGCACGGCTTCGGCCTGGGTCAGCTCGGTCTCCGCCACGGCGAGGTCGAGCCGCGCCTGCGCCAGGTCCAAGCCAGCGCGCTCGCGCTCGAGCTCCTTCTCGCGCATGGCGACCTTGCGGCGCGCGGATCGGTGGTCGGCGCGCGCGCTCTCGAGATCCTCCTCGGCCCGCTCGAGATCTTCGGTCGTGCCGCGGGCGCGGGCGTTCTCGAGCTTGCGCTTCGCGATCTCGACGCGCTGGTCGGCCGGCTCGATCTCGGCGCGCGCGATGTCAAGCCGCTCCTCGGCGGTCTTGGCCATCGCCTCCGCCTTGGCGAGCCCGTCGCGCGCCTCGTCCACCTTCGAGCGCGCCTTGCGGATCGCCCCCATCTCCGACTCGTCGAGGTGCGCAACGAGGGCCGGGTCCACGGTGGGCCTGCCGGTCCACCCCTCCTCCCTGAGGGTCGCGCAACCCGCTCCGACGGCGAGGGCGACTCCGAGCGACAAGACTGTCTGGCGTGACATGCGGGGGCTCCTTCGAGGTGCCTTGCGGTGGGCGACTCTCTAGGCGCCATGCCGCAGAACTGGGACCAACTCCACGGCCTACGCGGCTGGGGGCCCGCTATTGCCCGATGGGGACCACGCCCGGGGAAAGGGGACCCTTGTCGGTGGGTTCGGAACCCCGCGGCGGTCGCAACCGTCAGAGGCCTGGGCGTTGGATCCCCGGCGCTCCAGCTTGGCCGACAGGACGAAGAGAAGCCCCGGGGGCGCCAAACGACGGCGCCCCCTCCTTACATGGCCATCTCGTCATCGGAGCCCCCCGGATCCGGGCGGCTCCCCGCCGGCGGACGGTCCTCGACGGATCGTGATGTCGTGGTAAACTCCCCAGGAGACCTCTCGAAGGCGCGGTCTGCGAGATTCGGGGCGGCGAGCCTTTGGCACGCTCCCTTGGCTGATTCGTTCAGGTGGCAAGGCCGCACCGCCCACCCAGTCGCCGGGCCGACCCGGCCCAGTACCCAGGATCCCCAAGACATGCATTCCAAGACTCCCCTGGCAGCCCTGTTGGCGGTCCCTGCCCTGATCGTGGGCGCCGCGCTAGGCATCGCCCAGATCGAGCGCCTGGACCTGAGGCAGATGGTGGAACCGACGAGGGCCGAAAACGCGGTCCTCGGCACCATCACCGCCAAGCAGGTGTTCCGCGTCGACCACCCGGTCGACGGCCCCGAGCTGTACTTCACCCGGATGACCATCCAGGGCAAGTCGCTGTACGACGGCTCGGACCTCACGGCGGAGGTCACCTTCGCGGGTGGGTTCGTCAGCCCCAACGAGGGCGTGCACAACTCCGAGGCGCCCAGCGCCGACGACACGCGCATCGGCAACACGGTTGTCGCCTTCTACAGGTGGACCAACAACATGGGCGGCGACGTCGCCGGCAACGCGCTGTACGCCGCCCACGGCGGGCTGTTCCGCGTGGCGAAGGCGGGCGCCGACCAGGTCGTGCTCGGCCGCGGCGAAGGCTATGCCATCGCGCGCAACGTGCGCGTTCCCGTCCTCGAGGCCGAGATCAGGGAGCTGCGTCGTTAAGGCGCTGCGGAGGAAAGACATGTTCAAGATCACGAGATTCGTCCTCCCCGTCGCCGCGCTCGGCGCTGCCGCGCTGGTCCTGGTCCCGACGGAGTCCCAGGGTTTCACCGTCATCGGCGGCAACCTGAACCTGGTGCAGCGCGACGTGCGCCTGTTCAACAACTTCACCTCGGCCGGCGTGAACGCCAACACCACGCCCGATCCGGACCTGCCGGGCTGGACCGGCGGCTACCTGGCGATCTGGAAGTCCGGCGTCGAGTGGGCCAGCGAGAAGCACAACCTCAACGGCAAGGGCGACCCGACCCAGGCCGGCGACCTGGGCTCGGGCGGCGCCAACTTCGACATCACTTGGCAGGGCGCCGCCACGTCGATCGGTGGCACCAACGACAACATCCACTCGCAGATCAGCGGCTGCAACGGAGGCGTGCTCGCCTACTGCGAGACGCCGATCAGCGACGGCTGGCGCATCCGCTACTACGAATGCTGGTCCTGGCAAGCCCCCGCGGGCGCGCCGTTCAGCGGCATGGACCTGCAGGGCGTGGCCGCCCACGAGTACGGCCACTCGCTCGGGCTGGGTCACACCAACATCTTTGGCTCGACGATGTACCCCTCGATCAGCGGGACCGGCTGGCAGGCGCGCTCGATCGAGGCGGACGACATCGCCGGCGTGCAGTTCATCTACGGCGTCAAGGCCGCAACCAAGCCGAAGATCTCCGGGATCAGCGGCTCCTCCGTGCTGACGATCAGCGGGACGAACTTCGACCCCAACTCCAACGAGGTCTGGTTCACCCAGAAGACCCAGAACGTCACTGGCAACCCGATCAAGGCCCTGGCCTCGCAGTCGAGCGCGACCAGCATCCAGGTCACCGTGCCGGCGAACGCCGGAGCGGGCGACGTCCTGGTCAAGAAAGGCGTGGGCTCGGCCTTCTCCGACCTGTCCAACGGCTTCGGCTTCGACCCGACCGCCGGCCCGCAGTGCAAGGCGACGATCTACTGCACCGGGAAGACCAACTCCGTCGGTGGCGTTCCGGCAATCGGCTCCACCGGGACGCCGAGCTTCACCGTCAACGACTTCCGCTTGAACTGCTTCAACGGCGGCATCGCCAACGTGAAGGGCATCCACTTCTGGAGCGACACCGGCTCGGCCACCACGTCCTTCGCGAACGGCATCCTGTGCGTGCAACCGCCCACCGTGCGCGGACCGGTGCACACGTACGACACCTTCGGCTTCATCGACGTGCCGATCTCGATCGGCCTCTTCGAGGTCGGGATCACGCGCTGGTTCCAGTTCTGGTTCCGCGATCCCACGCACCCCGACGGCACCGGCATCGGGCTGTCGGACGCGGTCGAGGTCACCTTCTGCAACTGACCTCGGTCAACTGCCCCTGCGACTGCCCCTGCAGCTGATCGGCGGGCGGCCCGCGGCCGCCCGCTCGGGATCTCCAACCGGGGCCCGGCCGCCGCGAGGCGTCCGGGCCCCGATCGCTTTTCATCCGCCGCCGGGCTGGGCGACAGCCACAGCCCGGTGCCGCTCGAGCGTTCTGCTCGGCGAACCCGCGCGCGGCGGCTTCGCTCTCGCCGCGCGCGAGATCACTGGCGGTAGGAGCGCCTCCGCACCCGTCGCTCCTCGCGCTGTCGCCGCGTTCGCTCCTGGCGCTCGACGGCCGCTTGCTGCACCCGCGCCGAGAGCTCCTCCACGTCCAGCCACGGGGAAGGCCCGGCATCGGGCGCGCGGCCCAAGGCGTCGAGCACCAGCGCGGCCAGGACCGCCAGGCCCTGGGGCGTAGGGTGAAGCTGGTCGCGCTGCAAGAGCACTTGGCCGGCGGGCACGCGCCGGTCACCGATCTCGATCGCGCGCCGCTCGCGCAGGTCGATCATCAGCCGGTCGAGCGCCAGGAGGTGAACCTTCGGCCGCGCGGCCGCCCAGTCGCCGATCCGCCGGTTGAGCGCGGCCAGATGGCTGGCCGAGGGCACCTGGCGGGCCATCAGGGCTCGGCCGACGGCCGGGCTCATGTCGGGCAAGAGGCCCAGGACCAGCTCGCAATCGAAGCGCTCGAGCAGCCGCAGGCCGTGCTCCAGGCGCCGGTCGCGCTCGTCCTGGCCGGAGGCGAGGCCGTAGCCGAACCAGAACAGGTAGTCGACGGCGACGACGAGCGTCGGCCGCGCGCCGAGCGCCCGCTCCACCAGGGCCGCGCCGCGGCGCTCGGGGTCGGTGAACAGGCGCGAGTCCGAGGCGTCGAGCACGCTCGCGCGCCCGCCGGCGATCGCGACCTCGAGGGCGTCGGCCAGGCCGAGCGGGCTCCCGAACCCGCGCGAGGCGCTGGCGCCGATCACCGCGACGCGCTCGAGGAGCGGGCTCGCCTGGAGCGCGACCGCCGGCGCCGGCGCGGCGGCGCTCGCCGAGAGCAGGGGGACCTCGCTCACCGGCCCGCAGGCGGCGATCAGGGTGAAGAGCAGCGTGTGGAGGCGCATCATCTGTAGGCGGCGCGCGAGCTGCCGGGCCGGAGATCACCTACTCTAAGCCCGGCGCAGCGAACGGACATCGGGGCACGCCCTTGTTGTCGGCAGCGGTCGCGGGAGCTACAGAGCCAAACCCATGCGCGCAGTCGAGGCCGTGCAGCCGACCGCCCAACCGAGCGCCCATGGCGTTCCCTCCGCGGCGGGGCAGACCCGCGGGAGCTGGCCGTTCCTGGCGCTCGTTCTCGTCCTCGTCTCGCTGGTCTTCTGGCCTGCCCTGCAGGGAGCCTTCGTCTACGACGACCTGCTGCTCGTCCGCCAGAACCCGGCGCTGCGCGGGATCGAAGGCCTGTCGAAGGCCATCGGCCGGCCCCACTGGAGCCTGCTCGGCTCCGCCAGCGCCGAAGGGATCGGCTACTGGCGCCCGCTGGCCGCGCTGGCCCTCTACGCGGGCGACGCGCTGGGCGGAGGAAGGCCCTGGGGCTTCCACGTGCTCTCGCTGGCGCTCCACCTGGGGGCCACGGCCGCGGTGTTCGCGCTCGCGCGCGCCCTGCTGCTCAGCGCGACGGCCGCCTTCTGGGTCGCGCTCCTCTTCGGGATCCACCCCGTGCAGGTCGAGGCGGTGGCCTGGATCTCGGCGGTCAACGATCCGCTGTACGGGGTGCTCGCCCTGGCGGCACTGCTCGCGCACCTGCGCTGGCGCGAGCGCGGCTCGCGCGGCGTGCCGCTCGCGCCGGCGCTCTTGTTCCTGGCCGCGCTGCTTGCGAAGGAGAGCGCGGTCGCCGTCGTGCCGCTGGCGATGGCCCTCGACATCGGGCGGCCCGTGGAAGCCGCGCGGGGCGCGACGGCGCGCGAGCGGCTCTCGCCCTGGGCCCGCGCATGGCTGCCGTACCTGATCGCCGCGCTCGCGTGGTACGCGGCGCGCACGGCGGTCTTCGGCGAGCTGACGGCCGGCTTCGCCCGCGAGACGACGGACCCCGCCGGGGGTCTTTGGCGCCAGCTCACGCTGCGCCTAGAGCTTCTCGCCGGGTATCTCCAGCTCCTCGTCTGG
>DATKBQ010000362.1:0-19179 GCA_035546375.1 Planctomycetota bacterium
GACTGGGCCTGGAGGAAGCCGACCTCGCCGGAGCGACGCCGCTCCAGCGCCTCGAGCGCGGCGAGCGCCTGCTCCAGAGCGGGTTCGCGCAGCAGGCGCGCCGGGCGCTCGAAGCGCTCGCGCCGTCGCGCGGCTCGTTCGACGAGGCCGCGGCGACGCGCTTCTACCTGGCCTACGGCCGCGCGCTGGCCGAGGGCGGCCCGGGCGCCACGGCCGCGGCCTTGGTCCTGCGCGAGGGCGTTTCCACGCTCGCCGACGCCGAGAACCGCCGCGCGCTCTTCGTGCTCGCCGGCGAGCTGTACGAGCGCGAAGGCCGGCTCGAGGAGGCCGCCGACGCCTACCGGGGACGGCTGTAGCCCGAGGCTCGAGGAGGAACACCATGATGAAGTTCGGATCCTTCGTCCAGGTCGCGATCGGGGCCGTGCTGGTCCTGCCGGCCGTGACCCTCGAGCAAGGCGGCGGCGGGTCGCTCGAGGAGACGCTGCGGCGCACGCTGCGCGCCCTCGAGGATCTCGGAGGTCTCGAGCAGCGCCTGGCTGCGCACGACGCTTCCGCCGTCGCCGAGGTCAAGCGCTTCACCGAGCCGGCTCCCGCCGACAGCGCCGCACGCCAAGCGGCCGACCGCCAGCTCGAGGAGCTGCGCGGCGAGGTCGCGGCGCTCGAGGCGCGCGTGGAGACGGCGGACGCCCGCGGCTCTGGCGCCGGCGCCGCGCCTCCGGACATGCCGGGCGACACGTCGCTCGCGCCCGTGACCACCGGCCTCGACGAGGCTGCGCGCCGCGCGCTCCGCAGCATCGTTCCTCAGTCCACGGCGACGACGGCGACCACCGCGAAGCCCGAGCCGGAGCCGGCGCCGGTCCAGCGCGAGGCCCTCGAGCCCGAGGGCTACCTGGCCGACGCGCTGCGCCTGGGCCGCGCGCTCTATCTCCAGGGGCGCTACGAGGAGTCGCTCGCCGTGCTCGAGCCCACCGAGCTCGGCCCCACCGCCCTCTACTGGCGCGCGCGCGGCCTCGAGCGCCTCGGACGCTTCGACGAGGCGCTCGCTTGCTACCGCAGCTTGAGCGCCGACGCCGCCGGGAGCTTCGAGGCCGAGCGCGCGAAGGAGGACGCCGAGTTCCTCGAGTGGCGGATCGCCTTCGAGCGCCGCACCGCGGCCAAGCGAGGGACGGAGGCGAACAAGCCGTGAGGCGCGTGAAGTCCACCCCGGAGGCTGGCCCGGCCTCGGGGCCGGCCGGCGGGCCGGGAGGCGAGCTGGAGCAGGCGATGCGCTCGCTCTCGGCGGTCGGCCTGCAGCTCGCCGGGAGCTACGAGGCCCTCGAGCGGCGCGCCCAGCGCGTCGAGGACGAGCTGTGCCGCAAGCTGGAGGAGCTGGACGCGGTCACGCGCCATCTCGAGGCGATCCTCGAGGCCCTGCCCACCGGCGTGCTCGTGCGCGACGCGGGCGGGAAGATCGTCCGCGCCAACCGCGCGGCGCTCGCGATCACCGCGCTCGAGGCGGGCGAGCTGATCGGGCGCCGCTCCCACCCGCTCCTGGAAGCGGGCCAGGGGCAGGGCGCGCAGCCGAACGGAGGCTGGCTGGAGCGCGAGGTCGCGCGCGCCGACGGGCGGCGGCTGGTGCTGGCCTCGCGGCGCTCGCCGATTCACTCGGGCAACCCGGGCCACCAGGGCCCGCGCGACGGCGGCGCCGGCGACGCCGGACGTTCGCCGGCGGGCTCGGTCGAGATCCTCGACGACCGCACCGAGCTGGTCGAGCTCTCCGAGCGCCTGCACGGCCTCGACAAGCTCGCGGCGCTCGGGAACATGGCCGGCGGGATCGCGCACGAGCTGCGCAACCCGATGCACGCGGTCAAAGGCTTCGCGGCGCTGCTCGCGCAGCGGCTCGAGCCGCTCACGCAGGAGCAGCGGTGGGCCGCGCGCATCGTCGAAGGCGTCGGCGAGGCCGAGACCGTGCTCTCGAGCATGCTCTCGCTGGCGGCGCCCGAGAAGCTCGTGCTCGAGAGCGTCGACGGCGCCGATCTGGTCGAGTCCGCGCTCGCGCTGGCCGTTTCCGAGGTCGAGCCGAAGGGTAGCGCCGAGCGCTGGCGCGTCGAGCGCCGGATCGAGCTCTCGCGCTTCGCCGGGGATCGGATCAAGCTCCGCCAGGCGCTGCGCAACCTGGTCGCGAACGCGTTCCAGGCCCAGCCCGCCGGCGGCCGCGTCGACATCGCGCTCGCCCTCGAGGAGGGCCAGGTCGCGCTGCGCGTCGCCGACGCCGGGCCCGGCGTGCCGCCCGGCCTGCGCCGGCGCGCGCTCGAGCCCTTCTTCACGACGCGCGCCGAGGGCACCGGCCTCGGCCTGTCGCTGGTGGCGACCATCGCCGAGCTGCACGGCGGCCGGCTGGAGATCGAGGCCGAGCGCTCGCCGCTCGGCGGGGCGAGCGTGCTCGTCCGCTTCCCCTTCCGCAATCGAGCCTGAGGAGAACCATGGCCTTGCAGCACGTCTTGGTGGTCGACGACGACCCGCTGTCGCGGGAGTTTCTGGTGGAGGCCGTGCGCGCGCTCGGGCTGCGCGCGAGCCAGGCTCCCGGCGGCGGCGAAGGATTGGCCATGGCCTCGGCGCAACCGGTGGATCTCGTGATCACCGACCTGCGCATGCCCGGCATGGACGGCCTGGCGCTGGTCGAGCGACTGGCGAGCGAGCTGCCCGGGCTGCCGGTCGTGGTGCTCACCGCCCACGGCTCGGTCGACACGGCGGTGCGCGCGATGCAGCTCGGCGCCGCGGACTTCCTGTTGAAGCCCTGCACGCCGGAGACGCTCGAGCTGGTGATCCGGCGCGTCGAGCGCACCTCGCGCCTGGAGCGCGAGAACCAGTACCTGCGCTCGGAGGTCATCGGCTCCGCCCCGGCGGTCGTCGCCGAGAGCTCCGAGATGGTGGAGACGTTGCGCTCCGCGCGGCGCATCGCGCGCTCGAAGGGCACGGTGCTCGTCACCGGCGAGAGCGGCACGGGCAAGGAGCGCGTGGCGCAGCTCATCCACCAGGAGAGCCCGCGCGCGCAGGGTCCCTTCATCCGCGTCAACTGCGCGGCGCTCTCGGAGACCCTGCTCGAGAGCGAGCTCTTCGGCCACGAGCGCGGGGCCTTCACCGGCGCCCACAAGAGCCGCGAGGGCCGCTTCGAGCTGGCCGACGGCGGCACGCTGCTCCTCGACGAGATCGGCGAGATCTCGCCGGCCCTGCAGGCCAAGCTCCTGCGGGTCCTCGAGGAGGAGGAGTTCGAGCGCGTCGGCGGCAACTCGACCCTGAAGGTCGACGTGCGCGTCGTGGCGACCACCAACCGCGACCTCGCCGCCGAGGTGGCGCGCGGGCGCTTCCGCGAGGACCTCTACTACCGCCTGCACGTGCTCCCGATCCACCTGCGGCCGCTGCGCGAGCGCGCGCGCGACGTCCTGCCGCTCGCGCGCCACTTCCTGGCCCACTACGCGGCCCAGAACGGCGTCGAGGCGCCGGAGCTCTCCGACGAGGCCGCCGTCCGGCTGCGACAATGGTCCTGGCCGGGCAACGTGCGCGAGCTCGAGAACGTGGTCCAGCGCGCGGTCGTCCTGCTTCAGGGCCGCACGATCGGCGCCGAGGACCTGGTCTTCGGGCCCGCTACCGGCAGCGCTCCGGCGGCGCGCACCACGTTGCAGCTCGTCGAGACGCCGAGCGCGCACGCACACCCGCTGGCGAACCGCCCGCTGGCCGACATCGAGCGCGAGGCGATCCTCGCCACCCTGCAGTCGACCGGCGGCAACAAGACCGAGGCCGCGCGGCGCATGGACGTCTCCGCGCGCACGCTGAGCAACAAGATGAAGCTCTGGCGCCAGGCCGGGCTGGTGGCCTGAGGAGCGGCGATGGAAATCCACGGCACGAACGACCTCCTGGGGCGCCTGCTCGCCGCGGCGGGCGAGCGATCGCGCGTCATCGCCACGAACCTGGCCAACGAGAACACGCCGGGCTACCGGCGGGTCGTCTTGCGCTTCGAGGAGCTCTTGCGCGGCGCGATGGAAAAGGGCGACGGCGACCTCTCCAAGGTGATGCCGCGCCTCGAGGAGGACCTCGTCACCCCGGCGCGGCCCGACGGCAACAACGTTGATTTGGAATTGGAGATGAACGCCTTGCGCCAGAACCGGCTCCTGTACGAGTCCTACGCGGCGGTGCTCGCCACGCGGCTCGAGATCCTCCGATCCTCGATCGAGAGCGGAAGGTGACCATGGACGGAATCGGAAAGCTCTTCTCCGGGATGAACGCGGCGGCCAGCGGCCTGTCGGCCGAGCGCGCGCGCATCGACGTCATCGCCCGCAACATCGCCAACGCCCAGACCACGCGCACGCCCGAGGGTGGGCCGTACCGGCGCCAGGTGGTGCACTTCGAGCCGATCCTCGAGCGCCTGGCGGGCGGCGGCTCGCGCACCACCGGGGTGCGCGTGCGCGGCGTGGTCGACGACGCGACGACGCCGCTCGAGAAGATCTACGACCCTTCGCATCCCGACGCCGGCGAGGACGGCTTCGTGTGGATGCCCAACGTGAACACCGTGCGCGAGATGGCCGACCTGATCACCGCCATGCGCGCCTACGAGGCCAACCTCGCGATGCAGGAGGAGCTCGTCCAGATGGCCGAGCGCGCCCTGCGCCTGGCGCAGTAGGGACGGAGGCTGAAGCATGACCGAACGCATCGGAGGTCCGATTGGGGGGCAGGGCGGGCTGGCGCGCGCGGCGATCGAGGCCGCGCTCCAGGCCCAGGCGCGCGCGGCGCGCAAGATCGAGGACCAGGTCGCCGCCGGGTTCTCGATCGCGGCGGGGGGGGCGCCGGGCGCGGCGCGCCCGCCGGCCTTCGCGGGCGACATGGCGGGCGCCCTGCGCGGCGCCGTCGCGTCGGTCGAGAAGGGCCTGGGCGCGGTCGACCGCATGCCGCTCGAGATGGTCTCGGGCAAGGTCGACGACTTCGCCCAGCTCGCGGCCCAGCTCAAGCAGTCCGAGCTGAGCTTCAAGTTCGCGCTCGAGGTGCGGAACAAGCTGATCGACGCGTACCGCGAGACGATGCGCATGAGCGTCTAGGAAGGTAGGTAAGCGATGAACCCCGACCTGCGTTCGCTCGTGTCGAGCCTGGCCAAGGCGCCGGCGAAGACCAAGGCCGTCGCGGCGCTGTGCGCGCTCGCGCTCGCGGCCGTCGCCTCGATCGCCGGAGTCGTCTCCAACCGCCCGCACTTCGTGCCGCTCTACTCGCAGCTCGACCACGCCGAGCGCGTGGCGGTCGAGAAGGCCCTGGCGGAGGGCGGCGTGTCGTTCCGCACGAGCGACTTCCCGCCCCCCTTCGTCGTCTACGTCGACGCGAGCCAAGCCGACCGCGCGCAGATCCTGGTCGCGCTGGCCGAGGCGCTCAAGCCGGCGCGGAGCGGGATCCACTCCGGCGAATCGGGCAGCTCGACCATCTTCATGAGCTCGGGCGAGCGCAGCCAGACGATGCTCAAGCGCGAGTGGCAGGAGACCGAGCACCTGCTCGAGCAGCTCGACTTCGTCTCGCGCGCGACGGTGACGACCTCGGTGCCCGACCCCTCGCCGCTGCGCAAGCGCGAGCCGCCGACGGTTTCCGTGGCGCTGAAGCTGCGCGGCTCGGGCGAGCTGTCGAGCGAGCAGGCGGAGAACGTCGCCAAGCTCGTGCGCTTCCGCTTCGGCGTCCCGGCCGAGAACGTGGTCATCTCCGACCAGAGCGGGCGCACGCTCCACGACCCCAGCCGCGCGTCGCCCGAGCGGCCCGATCCGGCGAGCCTGATCGAGCACGGCGCGCGCTACGACCGCGAGCTGGCCGCGAAGGTCAACTCCGAGCTGGAGCTCGCGTTCGGCAAGCGCATGGCGCGGGTCACGGTGACCTCGGAGTGGGACCACGAGCAGCGCACGCTGCTCGAGGAGACGCTCGGCGAGCCGGTGCAGGTGAGGAGCGAGAAGACCACCTCCAAGACGCCCCAGGGCTCGCCGGCGGTAGGCGGTCCGGCGGGAACGGCTTCGAACCTGGCGGGCGGCGCGGGCGACGCCGCGCTCGCGGCCGCTCCTGGAGCGATGGCCTCGACCAGCGAGGAGCGATCGGACTTCGAGGTCCCCCGCTCGCGCACCCAGACCGTGCACAGCCTGCCGCGCCTGAAGCGCCTCTACGTCTCGCTGCTCCTCGACGAGAGCCTGGGAGCCAAGAAGGACGAGATCCAGTCGATGGTTCAGGCCAGCGTCGGGCTCGACGTGGAGCGCAAGGACGTCTTCGGCGTCACGACCACGAGCTTCCCGGCCGAGGAGAGCGCGCCGGGCGAAGGCGAGGCCGAGGGCGGCGCCGCGCCGGAGTCCGAGGGGCTGAGCCCGACCGTGAAGCTGCTCCTGCAGCGCGGCGTGGAGATCGCCTCCGCGCTGGCCTTCGTCGTGGTCCTGCTCCTGAGCCTCAAGGGCGCGCGTAAGGCGGGCGCGGCGCAGGCCGGAGAAGGCGAGGGCGCGCTGCCGGCCGGGCCCGACCCCGAGCTGGTCGCGCGCGTGCAGATCGAGGAGCTGGTGCGCACGGATCCGCGGCGGGTGGGCGAGATCCTCTCGCGCTGGGCGGGCGACGAGCAGGTCGTGAGGGCGGGCAAGTGAGCTCCGGCGAGACCAGCGGCGCCCAGCGCGCCGCCCAGTTCCTGCTCAGCCTGGACAAGGAGGCCGCCGCGACGGTGATCAAGCACCTCGACGAGGGCGTGATCGTCGAGGTGGTCGAGGCCATGGCGCAGCTCGACCCCAATCGCACCGACCTCGACGCGGTGAAGCGGCTCGACAAGGAGCTGGTCAAGGCGCTGAACCGGCCACGGGCGGCGCGCCTGAAGAGCGCGGCGGAGCTGCAGACCATGCTCGAGCAGACGCTGGGCCGCTCGCAGGCCTCGGCCTTGTTCGACAAGATCAACCAACGGCTCCTGCACGAGCGGCCGTTCATCGGGATCGAGAAGTACGCTCCGGCGCACGTCGCCAAGGCGCTGGGCGAGGAGTCCGAGGCGGTCGCGGCGCTCGCGCTGGCGCACCTGGATCCGGCGCTCACGGCCGAGGTGCTCGCCTCGTTCGAGCCCGCGCGCTCGCTGGCGGTCGTCAAGCGCATGGCGGCGCTGGTCCCGCCGGGGTTCGAGACGCTCGTGGCCATCGCCGGCGAGATCGAGCGGCGGCTGGAGGCGCTCGCCTCCGAGCCGGCGCCCCCCGACCCGACGCTGCGCCTGCGCAGCATCGCCGAGGTCCTGAACTTCAGCCAGCCGGAGGTGGAGAAGTCGCTGCTCGAGGGGCTCGGCGCCGCCAATGCGGAGCTCGCGCAGGAGATCCGCGAGTTCATGTTCACCTGGGAGGACCTGGCCAAGGTCGACAAGCGCGCGATGCAGAAGATCCTCGCCTCAGTCGACACGAAGACCCTGGCGATCGCGCTCAAGGCCTGCTCCGAGGCGGTGCAGGCGAACATCCTGTCGAACCTCTCCTCGCGCGTGCGCGAGATGGTGGCGGACGAGCGCGAGCTGGCCGGGCCGATGCCGATGGCCGAGGTGCGCCTGGCGCGCGACGAGATCATGAAGGCGGTGCGCGCCCTGATGGAGTCCGGCGACTTCCGCCCGACTCGGGCAGGAGAAGAGCTTGTCACCTGAGGCCCGCCGGACGCGCCACAACCCGCGGATCGCGCTCGCCGGCCCGCCGCGCGCGGCGCGGCTTGCCGAGGGCGTCCTGCAAGACTCGCTCGAGCACCACGTCGCGGCCCTGGCGCGCGAGGCGCGCCTCGCGGGCGTGGACGAGGGACGCGCGAGCGCGCTCGCCGGCGCCGCCGGGGCGCTCTCGCTCGCGGCGGAGCGCTTGGACGCCGCGCGCGAGGCGGCGCAGGAGACCCTGAGCCGCACCGCGGTGCAGCTCGCCGTCGAGATCGCGCGCGCGCTCCTGCGCGTCGAGGTGCGCCGCGGTGACTACGACCTCGAGGGCATGGTGCGCGAGACCCTCTCGCTCTCCGGGGCGGGACGCGGGCGCTGCGTGGTGCACGCCCACCCCGAGGACGCCGCGCGCCTGGCCAGCGTCTCGTTCCGCGCCGGCACCGTGGTCGAGCCGGACGAGTCCGTCTCGCGCGGCAGCGTGCGCGTCGCGACGCCGCACGGCCTGCTCGTGCGCGACCTCGACGAGGCGCTGCGCTCGATCGGCGAGCGGCTGATGGGAGACCTCTCGTGAGGCTGTCGCTCGAGCAGGGCCTGCTCGACCTCGCGCGCGGCCGCGAGCACGTGGCCGCCGGCGCGCGTCCCGTCTGGCGCGGCCACGTCTCGAACGTCTCGGGCGTCCTGGTCGAGGCCAGCGGCGTGCCGGCGGCGATCGGCGAGCTGTGCCGCATCCGCGGCGGCGCCGGCCGCGGCGGCGAGGTCGACGCGGAGGTGGTCGGCTTCCGCGGCACGACCACGCTGCTCATGCCCCACGGCGACCTGCTCGGGATCGCTCCGATGCAGCCGGTGATCGCCCTCGGCCGGCCCTTCAGCGTGCCGGTCGGCGAGGCGCTGCTGGGGCGCATGCTCGACGGCTTCGGCGCCCCGCTCGACGGCGGGCCCTCGCTCGGCTCCCTCGAGCTGAAGAACGTGCGCGCGAATGCGCCGGGCCCCTTGCAGCGCGCTCCGATCGTCGAGGCGCTCCAGACCGGCGTGCGGGCGATCGACGCCCTGGCGACGATCGGCCGCGGGCAGCGGCTGGGCATCTTCGCCGGCTCGGGGGTCGGCAAGTCGACCTTGCTCGGGCAGATCACGCGCGGCACCGACGCCGACGTGATCGTCGTCGCCCTGGTCGGCGAGCGCGGGCGCGAGGTCTCGGCCTTCGTCGACGAGGTCCTCGGCGGCGAGGGCCGCCGCAAGGCGGTGCTGGTGGTCGCGACCTCCGACCGGCCGCCGATCGAGCGCTACCTGGCGCCCTTCGTCGCCGTCACCGCCGCGGAGCACTTCCGCGACCGCGGCCTGGACGTGCTCCTGGTGATGGACTCGGTGACGCGCTTCGCCGGAGCGGCGCGCGAGATCGGCCTCGCCGCCGGCGAGCCGCCGACGGTGCGCGGCTTCCCGCCGAGCTTCTTCGCCACGGTGCCCAAGCTGATCGAGCGCATGGGGCGCACCCGCGCCGGCTCGATCACCGGGATCCTGACCGTGCTGCTCGACGCCGACGACCCCAACGATCCGGTGGCGGACACGCTGCGCGGGCTGCTCGACGGCCACCTGCTGCTCACGCGCGAGCTGGCCCAGCACGGGCACTACCCCGCGATCGACGTCCTGGCGAGCCTCTCGCGGCTGATGCCGGCGCTCGCGTCGCCCGAGGAATCGGCGCACGCGACCAAGCTGCGCGAGCTGCTCGCCGCCTGGCGCGAGGGCCGCGACCTGGTCGAGATCGGCGCCTACAAGCCAGGGACGAACGCGCGGCTCGACGAAGCCCTCAGGCTCCTGCCCGCCGTCGAAGGCTTCCTGAGACAGGGACCGCGCGAGCGGACTCCGATCGCCGAGACGCGCGAGCTCCTGGCGCGCATCGCCCGGCACGCGGAGGCGCGGCCGTGAGGGCGCTGCGCTTCGGCCTGGCGCGCGTCCTGCGGGTGCGCGTGATCGAGGAGGAGCTGGCGCGCGGCACCTGGCAGCAGGCGGAGCGCGCGGCCCAGGAAGCCGAGGCTGCCGCCGACGCCACGCTCGGCGAGGTTGCACGCTCCGAGGAGCGTCTCGCGAAGATCCAGGGCGGCGCGCGGATCTCGCCCGCGGAGGTCGTGCTCTGCGCCGGCGCGCTCGACACGTTGGGCCGAGTTCTCGCGCACCAGCGCCGCTCGGCGAAGACGCGGCGCGCCGAGGCGGCGCGGCTGCGCCAGGCGTGGGAGGCGGCGCGGGCGCGCATGCGCGGCCTCGAGCGGCTCGAGCAACGCGAGCGCGCCCAGCACCGCGCCGACCTCGAGGCGGGCGAGCTGCGCGAGATCGACGAGCAGGCGCTGCGGCGCGTGAGCCCATCCGCGACGGCGCGTCGGCATCCGAACGAGGACTCCCGATGAAGAAGATCGTCAAGCTGTCGCTGATCGTGTCCGGCGTCGCGCTCGGCTTCGGCGCGGCCTTCGTGGGCTTCGCGCGCCTGCAGGGCGCCGCGTGGCACGAGATCCCGCTCGCCGGGGCGCTCTTCCCGGCGCCGCCGGCGCCGGAGGAGGGCGAGGTGGCGACCCTCGAGGTGCCCAAGGCCACGCCGGGCGAGGCGCGTGCCGCGCTCGGTGTCTTCGACCTCTTCCGGGTCGAGTCGCCGTTCACGACGCGCGAGATCCAGGGGCTGGTCGACGAGCTCAAGCGCAGGGCTCGCGAGCTGGACCAGCGCGATGCCGCGCTGGACGAGCGCGAGCGGCGCGCCGGCGAGCGCGCGGCCTTCCTCGACGAGCAGTACGCCGCCCTGGCGCGCCTGCGCTCGGGCCTGGAGAGCTGGGAGGGCGAGCTCGCCCAGCGCGCGGCCGAGGTCGAACACAAGGAAAAGGTGCGCGCCGAGGAGGCGGGTCAGAGCTGGGTGCGGCTGGCGAAGATCTTCGAGGAGGGCGAGCCCGAGGAGCTGGGACGCAGGCTCGAGAGCTACAGCCCCGAGGAGGCGGCCAAGATCCTGCACAACCTGAAACCGGTGCGCGCCAAGCAGCTCCTCGACAGCATCTCGGGCGCGAGGTGGAAGGAGTATGCGGAGGCGTACCGGGTGATGGGGCGGTAGAGGGCGCGCAAGCCACGCCTCAGGCAAGAAACCGCCCAACCCGCCGAGACATGCCGCGCCTGAAGGCGCGGCGGGGCACCGCCGGCATCAAGCCCCCGCAACTTCCTTCCGATATATCCCCCGTCCCCGCGGCCTCCCCGCCGCTACGGCCGGGGACTGCCCGGAACGCGCTCCCCTGATGGACATCTCCACGGTCGCCGGCTTGGTGCTGGCCTTCGGGCTGGTGCTCTGGTCGCTGCTCATCGGCGGCAGCCTCGGGCTCTTCGTAGACGTGCCCTCGGTGATCATGGTCATCGGCGGCACCTTCGCGGTGACGCTGGTCAACTTCCGCCTGATCGACATGAAGGGTGTCGGCAAGGTGGTGATGCGCTCGTTCTTCTTCAAGCTGCCTTCGCCGGCGGACGAGATCGAGCGGATCATCGCCTACGCGAACCTGGCTCGGAAGGAAGGCCTGCTCGCCCTCGAGGCGAAGCTGCACGAGGTCGACGACGGCTTCTTCGCCAAGGGCGTGCAGCTCGTGATCGACGGGTTCTCGGCCGACACCGTGCGCGACATCATGGACCTCGAGCTCTCGTGGTCGCACCAGCGCCACGCGCTCGGCAAGAAGATGCTGGACGCGATGGCCGGCTTCGCGCCGGCCTTCGGCATGATCGGGACCTTGGTCGGGCTGGTGCAGATGCTCGCCAACCTCACCGATCCCTCGAGCATCGGCTCGGGGATGGCGGTGGCGTTGCTCACGACCTTCTACGGGGCGGTCATGGCGAACATGATCTTCCTGCCGCTGGCCGGCAAGCTCGACGTGCGCGCCAAGGAGGAGGCGCTCCTGCGCGAGCTGATGATCGAGGGGATCGTCGCCATCCAGTCGGGAGAGAAGCCGCAGCTCATCAAGGAGAAGCTGAAGGGCTTCCTGCCGCCATCAGAGAGGGAGGCGGTCGCGGTGTGAGCCGCGGCGCGACCCCATGGCCCGCAAGCGTCAGCCCGAGGAGCCGCCGGTCGGCGCGCCGGAGTGGATCGTCACCTTCAGCGACATGGTGTCGCTGCTCGTCACCTTCTTCGTGATGCTGATGAGCTTCTCGACCATCCAGGAGCGCGAGGCGCTGGTCATCGTCGGCGCCTTCGGGAGCGAGACGGGCGCGGTGGAGACAGACAAGGGCCCGACCGCCGTCGAGCCGCCGCGGCGCGACAGGCTGACGGGCGTGCACTCGCGCCGCGGCCTGGGGCGGCCGCACGTGCGTCCCGACAGCGAGCTGATCGAGAACCTGGCGGAGATGGGGCAGAAGGAAGGCGAGGACTACCTCGCGGTGGACTTCGCCCAGGCTCCCGACGGGCTCCAGATCGGCTTCGACGTGCGCGCGTCGTTCGCACCGGGCTCGGCCGAGGTGCCGCCGGACCTACGGCGCAGCCTGGTCGAGATCGCGCAGATGCTCGAGCACTACTCGCACCTGGTGGTGGTCGAGGGCTTCACCGACTCGCAGGCAACGCCCACGACCCGTTTCCCCACGCCCGAGGCCCTGGCAGCGGCGCGCGCTGCCGCCGCGGCGCGCGTGATCCTCGACTCCAGCTCGATCGCGCCCGAGCTGGTCCAGATCGCCGGCATCGGCGCCGGGCGGCCGCGCGCCTCGAACGAGACGGCCGGCGGCCGAACGGAGAATCGCCGCGTCGAGCTGCGCCTCCTGGCGCTCTCGAAGTCGCAGGCGCGCACGCTCGAGCACGAGCAGGCGAAGGCGCGATGAATCCGCTGCGCGAGGACCGCCGTGGCTGAGCGGATCGAAGAGCACAAGGCCGGCGCCCCCGCGTGGCTCGTCTCGTTCGGCGACATGATGACGCTCATCCTGACCTTCTTCATCCTGCTCGTGTCGATGGCGACGACGCGCGACTACGGGCTGATGGCGACCGGCCTGGGCTCGTTCCTGGTGGCGCTCAAGACCCACGGCATGCCGGGCGTGATGAGCGCGTCGGAGCGCGCGGAGGTCTTCAACCACTTCCGCGCGCGCTTCAACCTGCCGCCCGAGTCGGATCCCGAGCGGCGCGAGGCCCACGTGCTCGCGAGCGACATGGAGCTGGTGCGCGCGACCGCCGCGCGGGCCCTGCAGCCCTTCGACGTGCTGTTCCAGCCCCAGGTGGCGACCTTCGAGCCCGACTCGGCACGGCTCACCCAGGCCTCCCGCGACTACCTCGACCGGCTCGCGCCGACCCTCCATCCCGGACCGCGCCAGGTCCTGATCCTCGAGGGCCACGCCCTCGACGCGGGCCCGCTGCACGGCGGCGAGAACCCGTGGCTCGCCTTCGAGCGCGCGCGCGCGGTGCGCGAGTGGCTGGTCGAGCACCACCGGATGAAGCCGGAGCGAATCGAGGCGCGCGCTTGGGCGCGCGAGATCGATCCCGAGGGGCCCGGCACGCGCAGCGTCGACGCGCGCCTGATCACGCCGGCCCCGGAGACACCCGACATGCCAAGGAAAGACGGTCGCTGATGGCAGCTCAACAGAAGGAAGCCGCCGCGGAGGCGAAGCCGGCCGAGGCCGGCGCGGCGAAGGGCAAGAAGAAGGGCCTGGTGCTCGGCGGAGGGGCGCTCATGCTCGTCGCGCTGGCCTACTTGGCGGCGATGCTCGCCGTCCCGAAGAAGGCCGCGCAGCAGGCGTTCCTGACCCAGCTCGTCGCGCCCCTGACCAGCGAGAAGGTGCAGGTCAACCTGAGCGACGGGAAGAGCTTTCTGATCCTCGACCTGAACATGGTCTACGACGCCTACGGCGTCGCCTACTACGAGTCGCGCAGCGCCGATCCCCTGTACCGGGCCGAGCTGAAGGACGTGCTCGTCGCCATCGCCTCCGCGAAGACCCGCATCGAGGTCTCCGACAAGCTCAACAAGCCGATCTTCATGGAGGAGATCCGCAGCGCCGTCGAGCCGCTGCTCTTCCCGGTCCACATCGGCGCGACGACTGCCCCCGCGGACGCCGACCCCAAGTCGGGGCTCGCGCCGGGCATCTCGAACCACGTCGCTACGTTCCGGGGAGCCTTCCACGAGCACGTGCTGCACGTGGACGGCGTGGCGCACACGCTCCAGATCGATTCCGGGCCGTTGACGTCCTTCTCGGGCGACGAGACCGACCTGCCGGTCGCCGCCGACGGCGGGCTCGCCCTCTACGTGGACGTGACCGGCCTCGAGCCCGGCTTCAAGGGCGACGTCCCAGTCGGCGTGAAGGGCCGGCTTCGTCGCGTCCTGTGGAACGAGGTCCTGATCCAATAGCCGGCGGCGGAGCGGACACCCTGAGCGCCAACGTGAGTCCCGAGGAAGCCCAGGCGATCCTCGACATCGCGCGCCGCGGGAGCGGTGCGCGTGCGGATGCCCCGTCGAGGGTGGAGGCGCGCGACTTCGAGAAGCCCTTGCGCCTCAGCCGTGGCGAGCTGGAATCGGTCCGCGCGCGCATTGCCGCTTCGCTCGAGGGCGTCGCGCTCGAGCTGTCCCAGGCCCTGCGCGGCGACTGCACCCTGGAGCTGGTCGAGCTCGCCGAGGTCAACGCCGAGCGTGTGACCAAGGGCCTGATCGATCCCGCGCAGTCCCCGGCACCCCCGGCAATCGTCCGGTTCGAGATCGCGCGCCAGCCGGGCTGGCTCGTCTGGGACGCCGCGTCCGCCGTGGCGGCCGTCGAGTCCGCCCTCGGCGCCGGCCCGCCGGCCGCGGAGCCCGCCGCGCGCGCGCTGTCTGCGGTGGAGCGCGCGTCCCTGCGGCGCATGCTCGCCGGCGCGATCGCGCGCCTTGCCAGCGCCCTCGGCCTCTCAGCCGCGTCGCTGACGGTGCCCGAATCGGTCGAGGTCGCCGGCGACTGGCGGGATGGCGGAGCCTCGGCGGATCCCCAGCGGCTGGCGCTGCATCTCGCCCTCGAGGCTCCGGCGGGCGCGAGCGTGCTGAAGCTCTACCTGCCGGGCTTCCAGCCTGCGGCCCCCAGGAGCGCTCGCGAGCTGGCCAACGCGGTGCCCGCGCATCTGCACGGGGTGTCGCTCGAGCTGGCCGCGCGCCTGGGATCGAGCGATGTCTCGCTGCGCGAGATGCTGGCCCTCGAGGTCGGCGACGTGATCCCCCTCTCGACCCCGGTCGGCGAGGTGCTGCGCGTGTACGTGGAAGGCGAGCCCTGCGCCGTCGCAAGGCTCGGCCGCAAGGACGGCAACTTGGCGATCCGTATCGCCGGCTCGCACCAGGACGAGGAGGAGCGCTAGATGAGCGGTAAGGAATCCATGGGCGGCGAGGACACGCTCGAGCAGGTGATCGACGAAGCGACCGCGGCGGTCGAGGTGCAGGCGAACCAGCTCGACGAGCTGGTGGACGCGCGGGCGGAGGGCGAGCCGATCGGCATCGCGCACCTGATGGACGTCCCCGTGCGGGTGACGGTCGAGGTGGGCCGCACGCGCCTGACGCTGGCCGAGCTGATCCGCATCGTGCCCGGCTCGCTGGTCGTGCTCGACCGCGAGGCCCACGAGCCGGCGGACATCCTGGTCAACGGCAAGGTGGTCGCGCGCGGCGAGGTGGTCACGATCGACCAGAGCTACGGCGTGCGCGTGACCAGCGTGCAGCCGAGCGGTGACTGAGCCGGGATCCTCGGACGAACGAAGGCGCCGCGGCGCGTTTCGCACGCCGCGGCGCGTTTGCGATCCCGTCGAGAGATGGGATCAGTCGCAGAAGCTCACCTCCAGCGCGTTGGAGAGGCTGCTCCCCGTGCCGTCCGGGTGCGCCGGGTCGCGGTGCCAGAACTGGTACCAGCGCGTCGTCCCCGCCATCGCCGGCGTCACCGAGACGAAGTAGGAGGCCGTGCCGGTCGCGCTGAGGAACTGCACCGGCAGGCGCGTCAGCGGACCCGTGACGCAGAGCGTGCCGCCCAGGAAGGGCTGGTTGGCAGGCCCGTTGGTGCCGAAGAACGCGATCGACGGCTTGTCCGGCAGCGCGCCGGAGACGTTGACGGAGAAGTTGCCGGCCGAGGCGCTCGGGGTGCCGCTGAAGCCGATCTGGGCCACGCCGCCGGCCGAGTTCACCTTGCCCTGGCAGTAGATGAGCGTCGCGCAGGTACTGCCGCCGCTCTTCTGGTTCAGGAGCACGCTGACGTTGCCGGAGCTGTCGTTCGCGGTGACCAGGTCGGGCGAGCCGTTCTGGTCGAGGTCGCCGGTGGCGATGTGCCCGGGCTGCGAGCCGACGGCCAGCAGCAGCGCCCCGCCGAAGGTCCCGTTGCCTTGGTTCGCCAGCACCGACACGTTGTTCGAGTCGGAGTTCGCCGTCGCCAGGTCCATGTCGCCGTCGAGGTCGAAGTCGGCGGCCACGATCGAGGAGGCGTCCAGCCCGTTGAGCGGGTAGAACGCCGCGCCGCCGAAGCTGCCGCCGCCCGTGTTCAGCCACACGGCCGCGAACTGGGGGTCCCCCACGCTGGCGGCGATGTCCCGCATCCCGTCGCCGTTGAGGTCGGCCACGACGACGCCCTCGGGACGCACGTTGCTCATGTTCAGCACGGTGTGCTGCACGAAGGAGCCGTTGCCGAGGCTGCGCAGCACGACGATCTGGCGGCTGTCGTGGGCCGCCACGGCGATGTCCGGCAGACCGTCGCCGGTCATGTCGCCGGCGTCGATCTCGCGCGGCTCCTGCCCGGCGGCGAAGCTCGCCACCGAGAAGGACAGTCCGCCCAGGTTGCGCAGGACCGAGACGTTGTCCGACGAGCGGTTGGAGACCGCGATGTCGGGCCGGCCATCGTTGTCGAAGTCGGCCACGACCATCGAGCGCGGCTCGCTGCCGACGGCGAAGCTCGGGCCAAGGGTGAAGTTCCCGCCGCCCTGGTTGATCAGGAGGCGCACGGCGTTGGCGTTGTGCAGCGAGACCGCGACGTCCATGTCGCCGTCGCCGTCGAAGTCGGCCGCGACCGGCGTGTGCGGCGAGGTGCCGCCGCCGACCTGGACGTGGACCGGCGCTCCGAAGGTGCCGTTCCCCTGGTTGAAGAGGAACGAGACCTTGTCGGGCGCGTCGTTCGCGACCGCCAGGTCGAGCAGGCCGTCGCCGTTGAAGTCGGCGATGGCCGTCGCGTCCGGCTGCGGGCCGACGGCCACGCTGGCCGCGGGCTTGAAGCTGATCTGGGCGCCGGCGAGCTGTGCGCCCGCGGCGAGAACGAGGCCTGTAAGGGCCGTGGAGAGAGTCATGGGCTTCATGGCAGAATCGATCTTTCGTTTCGGGTTTTGTGTCGAGAGAGAGAGACAGGCGTTCACGCCCGATCCGCGGTCGTCCGTGGCGGTCGGCCCTAGTCCGTGGGGCCCGATCGCGGATCCGGCGCTCGCGCCGCGCTGCAGGGCAATGGGCGTGCCGGGATCTTGAATGCGGGCGGAAGCGGCCGCCGGCCGCGATTCGCGGGAAAAGCTCCTCGCCCGCTCCAAGTTCCGGGCAAGCGGATCCAGGATTTGGATCCAGGCCCTGGACGCGCGGCCTGCTCGCTCTCGAGCCGGCCATGGCGACGGATCGAGATCAGGCAGGCGGCGGCTTCGGCGAGCCAGACCGCGAGCAGCAGCGCGGCGGCAGTGGTGAGGGCTTCGAGCATCGAGGGGCTCCATGGGCCGGCGACGATCTCGCCCGGCCTCGCCGCATGTTGGCGTGTACGGCGACCGACTTCGCTACGTCGAGCTGCGTAGCTCGACGTGGAACGAGTGCGCAGGAGCGCGACCGCACGTGCGGTCCGAGCGCGCGCGAGCGAAGGCGGCCGCGATCCTCAGAGACCGAAGCGCCCCTGCCAGCCGTGCTCGCCCGCGTGGAAGCGCCGCGGTGAGAAGAACTCGGCATCGAAGGCGCCTACGGGTTCCCCCCAGAGCATCTGGGCGACCCCCTCGCCGACCGACGGCGCCAGCTTGAAGCCGTGGCCGGAGAACCCGGTGACGATGAACAGGCCCTCGATCTCCGGCGCAGGTCCGAGGATCGCTTGGGCGTCCGGCGTCAGCGTGTACCAGCCGGCGAGCCCGCCGGCATCGGGCTGACCGCGGTACACGGGCATGCGCGCCTCGAGCGCCGCGCGGGCCCAGAGGGCGAAGCGCTCGCTCACGCGCTCGTCCAGCAGGTCGGGATCCGCGGTCTCCTGGCAGCCGGCGTAGCCGAGCTCGCCGATGCGCGTGCGCGCGCCGGCCGGCTCGCAGCGCGCGTAGTAGCCGTGCTCGAGGTCGAGCAGCACGGGATGCGCCGCGGCCGGCGGCTCGTCCCGCGCGAAGCGGGCTTCGATCTGCGCCGCCAGTCCTTCGGAAGCCTGCGGCGCCTCCGGCTGCTCCGGCGCCGGGCCCGGCGGCGGCGCCGGCATCGCGAGGAAGTGCTGCTCGGGCCGCACCGCCCGCAGCGGCAGGTCCACGCCGTGCGCGGCGAGCAGCGCGCGGCTCCACGGGCCGGCTGCGACCACGACCTGGTCGGCCTCGATCGGTCCCTCGGACGTCTCGACGCCGCGCACGCGGCCCGCTTCGATGCGCAGCGCGCGTACCTCGACGCCGATGCGCGTGATCGCTCCGTGCTGGCGCGCGAGCGCGGCGAAGACCTCGACGGTGCGCTGCGGGTCGACGAAGCCGGCGTCGGGCTCCCACACGCCGAGCGTGTCCGGCGCAACGGCGATCCCGGGCGCGAGCGCGAGGATCTCCGCGGCTCGCACCAACTCGGCCGCGATGCCGATCGAGCGCATCATCTCGAGGTTGCGCAGGAGCCCCGCCTGCGCCTCGGGATCGCTCGCGCCCGACAGTGTCAGCACGCCCGTGCGCTGGAACCCGATCGAGCGGCCGGTGCGCGACTCGAAGCCGGCGTAGACGCGCAGCGAGTCGCGCGCCATGCCGGCCAGCTCGCGCGAAGCGTAGAACTGGCGCAGGATCGCGCCCGAGCGGCCCGAGGACCCCGCGGCGAGCTCGCGCCGCTCGAGGAGCACCACGGGCTCCCCGATCGGGTCGGTGCGCCGGGCCGCGTACCAGGCGATCGAGGTCCCCATGACCCCGCCGCCGACGATCGCGATGCGCGCCTTCACCCCGGGAACACGCTACCGCGCCGGCGGGCGCGCGCAGCCCTGGGCGCGCCCCTGGGTGCCGCCCGGCGCGGAAAAAGGGCAGCCCCACCGGCCGCGGAGCCGGCAGGGCCACCTGGGAAACAAGTGGGATGTCCGCCCCGGCGCCCGACCTGCGAGGGGATGGTAGGCCGCGGCCTCCGGACGAGCTCCCGGAAGGTTTGTCCCCCACAGGACTCCGCAAGAACTCCCGCCGACGGGGGTCAAAAAAGCGCTCCGAGGCGCTCGCGGCGCGGGAAGGCGGTGCGGGCTGGGGACGAATTCGCACCGAGGGTCCTATTAACTGGAGAGTGCCAGGTTCGTGAACGGGGAGGCTAGCCTGCGAGCCGCATGGCAGGGCAGCGCTCGAGGTCGAGGTGTTGGAGGATGAATTCTCGCAGTTGGTGGTCCTCGGGCGCAGCCGCGAGAAAATCGGCGAGGTT
>DATKBQ010000363.1:0-6981 GCA_035546375.1 Planctomycetota bacterium
CCTGAATTCCGCGGTAGGTTCGGCCGTCTGCGGCCGAACCGGACGCGGAATCCGGCGGCCGTACTCGGCCGCCGAAGCGCCCGAAGGGCGCCTCTGCACGCTTGCTCCTTTCCTTCGACATAGCCCCCGCACCCAACCGCCGCGCACTCCGAACCGGCGTGCTCTCTCCCGCACGCAACGCCTCGCACTCCCCAACGCCGGCCCGCGCAGCCGCCGCCCGCGGATCCTTCCCGGTTAGGATCCCTCGCCCGGTCCGATTCCCATGCTGCGCTCCCGTCTCGTCTGGAAGCTCTGCGCGAGCTACGTCGCGCCGGTCCTCCTCGTCGCGCTGCTGGTCGCCCTCGGTCTGCCCCTCCCCTGGAGCGCCCTCCTCGCCGCCATCGCCGCCCTCGCGCTCGCCGCCTGGAGCGCCCGGCGCCTGACGCGCCCGCTCGACGCCATGACCGAGGCCGCGGACGCGATGCGCAACGGCGGCTTGCGGCGCGCCATCGCCGGGCATGGCGCGGACGAGTTCGACCGCCTCGCCGCCGCCGTCGACGGCATGGCCCAAGACCTCCAAGGGCGCGTCGAGGCGCTCACCGGCGACCGCAACAAGGTGCTCGCGATCCTCGCCAGCATGGTGGAGGGCGTCGTCGCCGTGGACCGCGGCGAGCGCGTCGTCCACATGAACGAGGTGGCCGAGCGGCTTCTCGGCGCCTCGCCCGGGCAGGCCGCGGGGCGGCGCATCTGGGAGGTGACCCGGGCCTCGGGCGTGTGCGAGCTGCTCGAGGCGACCCTGCGCGAGGAGGGCGAGGCCGCGGGCGAGCTCGTGCTGCGCGTCGGCACGGATCCCGCCGAGCGGCGCATCGAGATGCGCTCCTCGCCGCTGCGCGACGCCGCCGGGGAGGTCGCCGGAGCGGTGGTCGTGCTGCACGACGTGAGCGAGCTGCGCCGCCTCGAGGAGGTTCGCCGCGACTTCGTGGCCAACGTCTCCCACGAGCTCAAGACCCCCCTGACCGCGATCCGGGGGCTGGTGGAGACCCTGCTCGACGACCGACACATGGAGGAGGCGACCCGCGTCCGCTTCCTCGAGAAGATCCGCGACCAGTCGAGCCGGCTCTCCACGCTCGTCAGCGACCTCCTCACGCTGGCGCGCATCGAGTCTCCCGAGGAGCCGATCGAGCGGCGGACCCTCGACCTGCGCTCGCCCGTGCGCGAGGGCGCCGCGCGCTTCGCTCCCCTCTGCCAGCACAAGGGGCTCGAGATGCGCCTGGAGCTGCCGGAGCGCGCGGTGCTCCTGCGCGGCGACGAGGAGGCGCTGCGCCAGATCGTCGACAACCTGCTCGACAACGCCGTCAAGTACACGCCCTCCGGCGGCCGCGTGCGGCTGCGCTTGGTCGCGCCCGCGTCCGACGGCGGGCCCGAGCGCTGGGCGCTGCTCGAGGTGGAGGACACCGGCATCGGCATCGAGCCGCGCCACCAGGAGCGGATCTTCGAGCGCTTCTACCGCGTCGACAAGGCGCGCTCCCGCGAGCTGGGCGGCACGGGCCTTGGCCTCTCGATCGTCAAGCACCTGGCGCTGGCGCACGGAGGGCGGGTTTCGCTCGAGAGCACCCCGGGCCGCGGCAGCACCTTCCGCGTGCACTTGCCCTCGCCCCCGCCGGCGGCATGATGCCGCTGGTATCGGCCCGCCGATCGAGCGCCCGCGCGCTTGACGCGATCTTCACCCTGTCCCGCCCCGTGCGGCCAAGGTTCACGCGAGCTTCACATCGCCTTCACGCCCGGGGCCGAGCTTCTCGCCACCAAGGAGGTTTTGCATGCAAACGATCTTCACGGAAATCGTGCTCGAGCTCGTGCTGGCCGGCCTGGCGGCTTCCGGCGCGTGCGACGGCGCCAAGCCCGCAACGCCCGCCCCCCACCCCGGCGACGGCCCGCCGCCGGCAGCCCGACCGGTCGTCGACGGCGAGCGCATCGAGACGCTCGAGGAGCGCGTCGCGCGCCTGGAAGCCGGAGCCCAGCCGGCGAAGCCGGACGAGGAGCCTGCGGCCACGCAGGACAAGCCCGCCGCCGACAAGGGCGACATCCGCGCCTTCTGGAAGAACGGCTTCAAGTTCGAGACGGCCGACAAGCAGTTCACCGCGCAGTTCGGCGGCCGGCTCCACTTCGACGCCGGCGGGATCGACACCGACGACGACTTCGAGGCCGGGATCGGCGGCGACGAGGAGGATGCGGCGAAGTTCCGCAGGGCGCGGATCTTCATGAGCGGCACGCTCCACGAGATCATCGAGTACAAGTGGCAGTACGACTTCGCCGGCGGCGTGAACAACCGCTTCAAGGACGTTTACATGGGCTTGAAGGACAGCCCCGTCGGCGGCATTCGCGTCGGCCAGTTCAAGGAGCCCTTCAGCCTGGAGGAGCTCACCAGCTCCAACCACATCACGTTCATGGAGCGGGCGACGGCCAACTCGCTGACGCCGCAGCGCAACATCGGCATCATGGTCCACGACCACAACGAGTCGGAGACCTTCACCTGGGCGGCTGGGCTCTTCAAGGACGACGGCAGCGACACCGGCGAGCACGCCGGCGACGGCGAGACCAACGCGACCGCGCGCGTCACCTTCCTGCCGGTCTACGAGAACGAGGGCGAGGACCTGGTGCACCTGGGGGCCGCCTACAGCCTGCGCTCATCCGACGAGGGGATGATCTCCTACTCCTCGCGGGGACCTTCCGGCCTGCCCCAGATCAACGCGGTGGCGACCGGCGCGATCGCCGCCGACTCGGCCGATCTCTTCGGCCTGGAGGCGGCCTGGGTGCGCGGACCGCTCTCGGTGCAGGGCGAGTTCGTGCGCTCCTCGGTCGACGCCGACTCCGGCTCCGACCCCGACCTCGACGGCTGGTACGTCTTCGCGAGCTGGTTCCTGACCGGCGAGCACCGCGCCTACAAGACCGCCTCGGGCTCCTTCGACCGTATCGCGGTCGGGCGGCGGTACGGCAAGAACGGCGGCTGGGGCGCCTGGGAGCTGGCCGCGCGCTATGGCATGCTCGACCTCAGCGACGCCTCCGTGGACGGCGGCGAGCTGACCGACACCACGCTCGGCCTGAACTGGTACCTCAACTCGTTCACGCGCATCATGTTCAACTGGGTGCACGAGGAGCTGGAGCCCTCCGGCGGCGGTCCCGACGGGGAGGCGGACATCTACATGGTCCGCTTCGCCTTCGAGTTCTGATCCACTTGGCCGGCGCGGTGCGGGCCACGCCGCCGCACCGCGCCGGGGCTCCGCCTCCGGCGGCACGGCCCTGCGATGACCAAGCACCTCCTGCACGACCTCGACCGGCTGAAGAAGAGCCTCTTGACCATGGGCGCCATGGTCGAGGAGGCCACCCACCGCGCCATCGCCTCGCTGGTCGAGCGCCGCCCCGAGCTGGCCGAGCAGGTGCTCGAGGGCGACGACGCGATCGACAACCGCGAGCTCGAGATCGAGGAGGACTGTCTCAAGATCCTCGCGCTGCACAGCCCGGTGGCCGGCGACCTGCGCTTCATCGTCGCCGTCATGAAGGTCACGAACGACCTGGAGCGCATGGGCGACCTGGCGCAGAACATCGCCGAGCGCGCCCAGTACCTGACGACCCACGAGCCGCTCGACGCGCCGATCGACTTCGCGCGCATGCTCGAGAAGGTGCGCGCCATGGTGACGCGCAGCCTCGACTCGCTGGTGGAGCAGGACACCGCCCTGGCGCGCCGCGTGCTCGCCCAGGATGACGAGGTCGACGATCTCCAGAAACACATGTTCTCCGTGCTCCAGGACCTGATGCAGCGCCGGCCGGACACGGTCGAGCGCGCCGTCCAGACGCTCTCGGTGGCGCGCCACCTCGAGCGCATCGCCGACCACGCGACGAACATCGCCGAGGACGTGGTCTTCATGGTCGAGGGCGAGATCCTGCGCCACCACCCCGAGCGCTGGGCGCGGGAGAGCTCGGACTCCGATCGGACGCGGACCTCGCCGCGCTGAGCCTGGGCCGGGGGCGGCAGGGACTGGGCGCGCGGGGTCGTGCGCTCGGAAGCGGCAGGCCGGCGTGGATCCGTCCACCGCGATGCCGCGAACGAGGGACGGCATCCTGCGCGCGACGATTTGGGGACCGCGAAGCGGCCGCTAGCATGGCGCCATGGCTTCCAACGACCCGATCCTCGTCCGGGCCGAATTCGATCGGCGGCTGCCCACATACTTCATGCTGCAGACGCAGGTGGGGTTGTTCTTCTGCCTCGTCAGCATCCCGCTCATGCCGCTGTGGTTCCTGCTGGGGCGCGGCGTGCACCGGCGGCAGTACGAGAATCTGGCCTGCGAGCTCACGGCGCGCTCCTTGAACGTGCGGCGCGGTTTCCTGCTCAGGATCCAGCAGAGCATCCCGCTGGACAAGATCACGGACCTGGCGTTGTACGAGGGCCCGATCCTGCGGTACCTGGGTCTGTGCAGCCTGCGCATCGAGACGGCCGGCGGCGGGCAGACCTCGACGATGGGCCAGGCGATGCTGCCCGGTGTCGTCGGCGCGGAACGATTCCGGGATCGCGTGCTGGCGCAACGCAATGCGGTCGTGCTCGACGGCGCCGGCGCCTCGATGGCGCTGCTCGAGTCGGGCCAGGCGACGCCGTCGGGGACATCCGCCCAGACGCTGGGGAGCGAAGCCGTGCTGGTCGAGATCCGCGATACGCTTGGCCGTATCGAGCAACGGCTCGGGGAGCGTGCTGGCTGAGCGCTGACGTTCATCGCGCTTCTCCCCGCCGCCCTGGAGCTCGACGATCGTCTCGCGCGAGCTCTTGCTCGGTGACGCCGACACGGAGGCCGGCGCGCGCCGCTTCGACGACGGCGGATGCCGGTGCAAGGCCCCGGTCTAGCCGGTCGACGTCTCGCCCGATGCAGGGCCGTGGCGGTACGCGATGACGCGCACCGTCTCCAGCGTGATCAGCCCCTCGCCCACCAAGGAATCGAGCTCCGGCAGGAAGGCCTCGATCTTCTCGGCTCGATCGACGATCTCGACCACGATCGGCAGGTCCTGGGAGAGGCGCAGGACCTTCGCGGTATGGATGCGGCTCTTGGCGCCGAAGCCCTCGAGGCCGCGCAAGACCGTCGCCCCGGCGAGACCGGTCGCGCGCGCGCGGCGCACGATCTCCTCGTAGAGCGGCCGGCCGCCGGCGCGGTCGGACTCGCCGATGAAGATCCGGAGCAGCTTGCCTTCGCCCTCGAGCTTCATGGCCGCCTCACTGGAACAGGGCTCGCGTCGCGCCCCAGCCGATCCACACCGCGCCCAGACCTAGCACGACGTTGGCCGCCACGTTCAGCAGCGCTCGGCCGTTCTCGCCGGAGCGAAGCAGCGCGAGCGTCTCGTAGCCGAAGCTCGAGAAGGTCGTGAACGCGCCGAGCACCCCGATCAACAGGAACGTCCGCGCCTCGCTCGAGAGCGCCTGGCGATCCTCGATCAAGGACATCGCCGAGCCCGCGAGCAGGCAGCCGAGCACGTTCACGGCGAGGGTGCCCACCGGCAGCGTCCCGCCGTAGAGCCGGTGCGCGAGGCCCGAGAGACCGTAGCGGGCGAGCGCGCCCAGGGATCCGCCGGCGACGACCAGGAGGAGGCGCGTCACGCGCGCAAGCTAGCGGCCGGGCACGGCATCCTCCAGCGCCGCCGCGGGTTCCGGCGCGGTCCCGCGGGCGAGGGGAAGGCGGATCGAGCGCCAAGGTCACAGCCAGCCCGCGCGGCGGCCGAACCAGAAGAGGCCGAGCAGCGCCACCGCGCCCGAGGCCGCGATTCGCGCCCAGCGCGGCGCCAGCCAGCCCGGCTGCGCCTCGCCCGGAACGCGGCGGTCCCCCGGCATCGCGCGCAGGGCCAGCGCGAGCACCGTGACGATCGCGAGCTGCCCCGCCTCGACGCCGAGGTTGAAGCCCACCAGCGCGGTGATCTTCAGCGGCTCGTAGATCAGGGAGTCCGCCAGGAAGCCGGCGAACCCGAGGCCGTGGACGAGGCCGAAGCCGAAGGCCTCGGCCCAGCGCGTGCCGGGCTGGCGGAAGAGCAGGTTCTCGGTCGCGACGTACGCGATCGAGAGCGCGATCGCCAGCTCGACCAGGCCGGAGGGAACGCTCACCACGCCCAGGGCGGCGAGGGCGAGCGTGACCGAGTGCGCGGCGGTGAAGGCGGTCACGACGCCGACCAGCGAGCGCAGCCGCCGCGAGGCGACCAGCAGCGCCAGCAGGAAGGCGATGTGGTCGTAGCCGGTCACGATGTGCTCGACGCCCAGCCGCGCGTAGGCGCCCAGGACCCCGGGCCTGCGTCGCGCCGCCGGCTCGAAGTCCCAGCGCTCGCGCCCCTCGCCGAAGAGGAAGGAGGCCGGCTCCTCGCCGTTCCACACCAGCGTGGCGGCGTCGCGGTGCAGTGGATTCTCCTCGCGGAAGAGGCTGACCTCGATCGAGAGCGCCGCCAGTGGCCGAGGGGCCTCGAGCTCGAAGAGCGCGCGCGCCCAGGGCTCGGCGAAGCGCGAGTCTCCTGGCTGGAGGATCTCGAGCGCGACCAGGCGACCCTCGAGAAGCTCTCGCTCGCTCCCGCCCGCCACCTCGCCCAGCAGCCGGTAGCGCTCGAGCACGTAGCGCTCCACCTCGGCGCGGCCGCTCGCCAGCTCGCCCTGCTGCAGCGCTCCGTCGCCGTCCTCGTCCAGCGCCAGGGCCTCGATCAGCGAGCGGCACTGGCAGCGCAGCTCGAGCGTCGCCCGGCCTCCCTCGACGACCACGCGCGAGCTCGAGTGGGAGTCCGGGTGCGCCCCTAGGAGCAGCGCGCAGGCGAACGCGATCCACATCCTGCCTTCCTACGATAGCGGAGCGGGCCGCGGATTCCGGCTGACCGGCGCCCTCACGGGTACGAGCGGCTCGTCCCGCTGCGGGGCTGATCGCCCGGGCTACCCGCGAGCGCAGTCGACGACGCTCCAGCTCCGGCAGGGCGCACCACGAGCGCCAGGGGCCC
>DATKBQ010000364.1:0-12172 GCA_035546375.1 Planctomycetota bacterium
TCGGCAGCCTGCCCGGCGGCCGCTGTCGGGCCGCCGGGCAGGCTGCCGATCACGAGGCAGAGGCGAACCTGGTTCGGTATTTCAGTCGCGGAAGGCGTCGGCGTCGAGGGAAGGCTCGTGGTGGGAGGAGAGGCCCAGGGCGAGGCCGAGGGCGAGGAAGGAGGCCAGCAGCGATGAGCCGCCGGTCGAGACGAGCGGCAGCGTCAGGCCAGTCATTGGCAAGAGGCCGAGATTGACGCCGACGTTGACGAAGAAGTGCGCGGCGAAATAGAGCGCGACGCCGCCGACGGCGAGGCGCGAGAAGCGCTCGCGGATCCCGCTCGCGCTCATGAAGAGCAAGGCGATGAACAGGGCGTAGAGGGCGAGGATCGCGCCGGCGCCGAAGAGGCCGGCTTCCTCGGCGACGACGGCGAAGATCGAGTCGCTGGAGCGCTCGGGCAGGTGCCCGGCCTCGTTCGCGACGCCGCGGCCGAGGCCGGTGCCGAAGAGGCCGCCGTTCCCGATGGCGACGCGCGCGTGGTAGGTGTGGAACGCGGGTCCGTTGCGGCCCTGGATCAGATCGTCGGTCCCGAGCGAGGCGAGCCAGGTTTCCACTCGCTGGAGCTGGTAGTCGCGAATCAGCTCCAGGCGCCAGGCTCCGAAGGCGAGCAGCGCGGCGGCGAGGACGAGTTGGACGAGCCGGCGCGGGCGAGCTCCCGCCAGGTACAGCATCCCGAGCGTCACCGGGACGATGGTCATCGCCGTGCCCAGGTCCGGCTGCATCGCCACCAGGCCCATCGGGAGCAGCGCGATCGCCACCGGCGGCACCCACTCGCCCGCCCGCCGCAGCCGGCAGGTGTAGAGCACGCGCGCCAGCATCACGATCAGGCCGAGCTTGGCGAGCTCCGAGGGCTGCAGGTCGAAGCCGACGCCGGGCAGCGCGATCCAGCGCTTGGCGCTGTTGCGCTCCTCGCCCAGGATCGGGACGAGCGCGAGCAGCGCGATCGAGGCCGCGTAGACCAGCCACGCGTTGCGGCGCAGCCAGCGCGGCCGGACCGCGAGGCCCAGCGCCAGCGCGGGCAGCGCGACGAGCACCTTCTTCAAATGGGCCGAGAAGACGATCGAGCTGCGCTCGGAGCCCTCCCCGTCGGCCTCGCCCATCGCGTGCACGAAGACCAGCCCGCAGCCGAGCAGCGCCAGCGCCAGGCCGAGCACGTGCCAGTCGACGCGCAGCCAGCGCAGCCCGCGCAGGGACAGCGCGCGCTCGAGCCCCAGCGGCACCGAGCCGATCACTGCGCGCCCTCCAGCTCGCGCAGGAGGCTCGCGACCTCCGGCCGGCGAAGGAACTGCCGCGCGATCCACACCGAGGTGTGGCTCGAGGTCTGCAGCGTGTCGTGCACGAACACGACGAGCACCACCGCCGGCCGCCGCGCCGGGAACCAGCACGCGAGCCAAGTGTGCTTGCGCACTCGGCCCTCGCCGTCCTCCGCGTCCGCCTTGGCCTGGGAGATGTCGGCGCTGCCGGTCTTGGCCGCGATCTCGAAGCCCAGCTCCCCCGCGTTCAGCGCCGCGTAGGCCGAGCCTGAGGGCTCGTTCGCCACCGCGTGCATCGCCGAGCGCACGCGCTCGAGCGCCGCCGCCGAGAGCGCGAGCCGGCGCCCGCGTGGCTCGAGCTCGACGTCGCCGATCCGCTCGACCAACCGGATGTCCGGCAGGAAGCCGCTCGCGAGCCCCGCGTAGGCACGCGCGACCTGCATCGGCGTCGCCTCGACTACCGAAAGGCCGTTCGCCGCCAGCCGCAGCTCGCGCCCTTGCGGCGGGCGGCGGAAGAGCCGCGGCACGCCCTCGTAGAGGCCGCTGCGCGCGCCGAGCCAGCGGATTCCCGTCGGCTCGCCGAAGCCGAGCTCCTTCGCCATCGCCGCCAGCTCGGCGGCGTCGAAGCGATCGCCGAGCGAGGCGAAGTAGCTGTTGCACGAGCGCTCGAGCGCGTGGAAGAGATCGACCGCGCCGTGTCCCCACCGGCTCGAGCAGTGCACGTCGCGCCAGCCGGCGCCCGAGCCGTCGGGCAGCATCGCGCACTCCACGAGCGCCGCCGGGTCGAGCCCGAGGCGTTCGAGCGCCCAGACGGCGACGAACGGCTTGAACACCGACCCCGGCGGCTGGAAGGCCGGCGCGCGCAGCGTGCGCTCGAGCGGGTGGTCGGACAGCAGGGGTCGCTGCGCCTCGGTGCGGTCGAAGTCGGGGTAGCTCGCCGCCGCGAGCACGTCGCCCGCGATGCTCAGCAGCACGATCGCGCCCGTCGGCCGCGCGAGCCAAGCCGAGTCGCGCTTGGTGGGATCGGGATCCGCGTCGGGCTGGCGCAAGACGGCCTCGGCGGCGAGCTGCAAGTCGAGGTCCAAGGTCAGCGTGAGCGTTTCACCGTCCTCCGGCTCGACGTCCAGCTCCAGCGCCCGCGCGCCGCGCTCGGCGAGCTCCTGCAGCCCGCGCTGCTCGCGATAGCCATTGTGGCCGGAGAGCTCGGCGTCGAAGTAGCCCTCCACGCCGCCGCTGCCGCGCAGCTCGCCCTCGCGGTCGATCCGCCGCGCGACGAAGCGCAGGCTCTCGATCTCCCGCTCGCTGCGCCGGCCGCGGCGGCGCAGCTCTTCGAACTCCGCGGCCAGCGGCCGCTCGAGCCAGCGCTCGCGCAGGTTCGCCGGGCGCACGCTCCCGATCAGCGCGCCGGCGACCGGCAGGCCGCGCTCGTCCTCGAGCCGCACGCGCTCGCGTGCGTCGCGCACGCCGAAGCCGGCGAAGCGCTCGGGGTAGCGTGTCAGCAGGTGGATCAGCTCGTACGAAGGCTTGCCCGCGAGGTCGAACGGGCGGCTGCCGCGGTCGCGCAGGACGAAACGCGCGCGCTCCTCCGCCCGGTCGAGCCGCGCGCCGGCCAGCGCGAGCCGCGCCGAGCCCGCTCGAGCGGCGAGCCGATCGAGCTCCGCTCTCGAGGCCTCCTGCAAGCGCGCCTCCCAGGCGGCGAGGGCGGCCTCGGTGCGCTCGCGGAGCCAGGCCGAGTCGAAGCCTCCGTCGAACCGCCGGCGCCACTCGGCCGCGAGCGCCAGCGTGGCCTCGCCCGGCGCGGCGGCCGTGTCGCCCAGCTCGGCCCGCGCGAGCCGCTCGTAGCCGTCCGCCGTTTCGCGCAGGGCCGCGTGCTGGAAGGGCAACAGGCCGAGATCGCCCGCGCGCCGCGCCTCGACGCCCTCGAAGAGCGAGCCCAGCTCCGCGAGCACCGCGAGCCGCTCGCACCAGCGCCAGGCGCCCGGATCGCCGCCGAGCGCCTCCAGCTCCTCCGGCGCGGCGAACTGCGCCGCCCAGCCGTCGAGCACGAGATCGGGGAGGGTGTCCTCGCGCCCTTCGAGCTCGGCGCGCAGGACCAGCCGCGGGACGTGCCACGCGCTCCGGCCGGCGAGCCAGGCCGCGCGCGCCGATTCGGTCCAGGCGCGCGTGCGCTCGCCGTCCCAGCGGAGCAGCGAGGCGAGCCAGGCCAGGTCGAAGTGCTCGGCGACCCGCTCGGGCTCGAGGCGCCCGGCCGGAAAGGATGCCGCTTCGCCGAAGAGATCGCCCGCGGCGCGGTCCTCCACCTCCGCCCGCCAGCCCTCGAGTTGCGCGACGAGCCCCGCGAGGCCCGCGGGCTTCGCCGAGCGGTCCTCGGCCGCGTCCAGCTCGTGCGCCAGCCGCTCGAGGTCCGCGAGCGAGGCGCGCAGGCGCTCCCCGAGCGCCGCCAGCTCGGACTCGACGCTGCGCCCTCGCCGGCCTGCGGCGAAGGCTGCGAAGCTCGGCGGCGCGGCGGAGCCCTCCAGCGCATCGCGCAGCTCGCGCGCATCGCTCGCCGTGAGCTGCAAGAGCTCGCTCACGTAGAAGCGCAGGTCGCTCCGGCGGCCGCGGCGGTCCTCGGCTTCTATTCTGTGGCTGCGCCCGATCGCGAGGCCTCCGCAGCGCAGCTCGCCGCCGCGGCCGAAGCCCTCGAGCGCGGCGGGGTCCATCAGCGCCAGCTCGCGCCCCCAGGCCGCGAGGTCCGCCGCGGCCTCGGGGAGCGGCACGGCGCGCATCTCCAACGCCGAGCGCGCGTGCGCCACCTGTCCCAGCGGGTGCTTGCGGCGGAAGTCGCGGTAGACGAGCTCGATCGCGTAACCCTCCTCGTCGTGGGCGAGCACGCGCCCGCGCCGGTCGAGGATCGCCCCGCGCTCGTACGGCACGACCTTGCCCGAGCGCACGAGGTTCGCGGCCTCGCCCGCCCAGACCTCGTGCTCGCCGACCTGGATCCAGGCCAGGCGCGCGCCGAGCAGCGCCGTGCCGGCGGCGAGCCAGGCGATCAGCGGAGCGAAGCGGCGCGGGACCACGGCCTCCTCCTGCGGAGCGGCGTCAGGCCCGGAAGGCGCGCGAGGGCCGGGCCGAGGAGCAGGGCGCACAGGCCGGTCGAGAGCGCAGCCGGCCAAGCGCCGAGCGCTGCGGCCAGGGGGCGCAGCGAGCCCGCCGCCGCGCCCGGCGCCACCGCCTGCGCCGCGACGTCGCGCGCGCGCTCGGCGTGCACGAGGCCGAGCCAGCCCGCGAAGAGCAGCGCGGCGAGCGCGCCGAGCAGCGTGCGCTGGAGCGGCCCGCCCAGCTCGAGGACCGAGCGCAGGCCGCGCGCGAGGAGCAGGATCCCGAGGTACCCGGCGAGCAGCGCCACCGGCGGCTGGATCGACACGGCGATCCGGCCCAGCGCTACCGCGAGCGCCACCTTGACCATGTCCTCGGCCGGCAGGCGCGCCGCGAGGCTGAGCGCCAGGACCAGCGCGAGGTCGGGCACCCAGCGCCCGAGGCCCTCGGGGCCTGCGGCGAGTCCCTGGAGCGCGCTGGCCCAGGCCGCCCAAAGGGCGAGGAACAGCCAAGCGAGGACGGCCGAGCGCGTCATGGCTCGCCCTCCAGCGCCGAACGGCGCTCCTCGAGCCGCACCCACAGCCGCCCGAGCCGGGTGAGGTCCAGACCTTGGCGCAGCCGGATCACGTGCGGCCCCTTCCCGCGCGGCAGCTCGGCCTCGCCGAGCACCAGGCCGCGCGGCACGAGCCGCTCGCTCGAGGCCGTGAAGAGCTGCGCAGGCACCGGCGCGCCGCCTGTTTCGACGCTGGGGTCGAGGTGCTCGATCGCGTCCCACGCGAAGAGCACGTCCCCCGCGTCGCGGCCGAGCGAGACGAGGCGCCCGAGCGGCAGCGGGCGCTCGCGGCCCTCGACGCGCGCCAGGACCGGCACGGCGAAGCCGGGATCGCCGAGCGTCGCCACGCCCGCGCCGAAGGGGCCGGCGTGCGCGACGCGGCCGACCAGCCGCACGCCCGAGACCACCGCCGCACCCTCGCGGACGCCGCTCCAGCTCCCGGAGCCGATCGCGAGCCCCTCGCGCCCGGGCGTCGGCTCGCCGCACGCTGTGGCGCGCACCGCGAGCCAGGCTTCGTCGAAGAGCACGTCCGCCGGCGGAGCCTCGCCGAGCCCGGACGGATCGGGCGGACGCACGACGACCACCTGGAACAGGCCCGCGCGGTAGTCGATGGACGGCTCGAGCGCGTAGCGACCCTCCCCCAGGTCCACCAACCGCCCCAGGTCGAAGCCCTGCGCCTCGCGTTGGAACGGCTCGAGCGCGCCGCCACCCTCGTCCACGCGCACGGCGCCCTCACGGAGCGCGCGGCGCTCGGGGTTGTGCACCGCGAGGAGGAACTCGTGGCCGCGGCCGCGCGCGCGCGGGGTGCTTCCGCCGACGACCATCCGCGCCGGTCCGCGCCCGAGCGCATCCGCGTCCCCTTCGGTCGAATGGAGCACGGCGCCGACGTGGAAGCCGCCGCCCGTGACCAGCTCGACCGTCGCGAGCGCAGGGTCCTCCCCGCCGACCTCGGCGACGCGGCCGACGTACACGTCGCCCGAGACGACCGGCATGCCCGGGAGGATCCCTGCGCACGTGCCGCTCTCGGGCCGGATCACGATCCCGTCGAGGCTATCGGCCCTGCCGACCACCTCGGCGTGGACGAAGGAGCGCCCCTGGCGCAGCTCGGGCCGCTCCGGGAGGGCGAAGCGCGCCTGATCGGCGAAGAGCTGCCGGCGCACCCGGTAGTCGTCGGGCTCGCGCGCGCGCAGCGCCGCCTCCGCAGCCCGCGCCTGGCGCGCGCGCACGAGCCGGAGCGGGGCCGCCAGCTCGGCCAGGACCCGCGCGGGGGCCAGCGCCAGGTCGATCGCGCCCTCGAGGCGCGGGGAAGGCCGAAGGGCGAGGAAGGCGAGGACGGCGAGCGCGGCGAGGTGGAGCGCACGGGGTCGCGGGGTCGAGCGGCGCACCCGGGCAAGGAAGCAAAAAGGAGACGCGGAGGGAAGAACCCCGCAGGGGGAGATGCGAGCGACTCACCGATGGACACGCCGCGCCTACGGCGCGGCTGGGGCGGCTGGGCGCGGCTAGTCCTCCTCGTCCGTCGAGAGCACGCGCGAGAAGACGTCGAGCTTGTCGAGGAAGACGCCCGTGCCGCGCGCCACCGCCGTGATCGGGTCGTCCGCCACGCGCGCCGGAATCCCGAGGTAGTCGCTGACCGCCTCGGCGATCCCGAGCAGCATCGCGCCGCCGCCGACCAGCGTGGCGCCGCTGTCCACCAGGTCGGCCGAGATCTCCGGCGGCGCCTCCTCGAGGATCGCGCGCGTCGCCTCGCAGATCTGCCGCAGGGGGTCGGACAGCGCCTCGCGGATCTCGATCGAGGTCACCGTCGTGCGCCGCGGCAGGCCACTGATCGTGTCGCGGCCCTTGACCTCCATGGACAGCTCCTGGGCCATGGGCCAGGCGGAGCCGATGGTCAGCTTGATCTTCTCGGCGGTCTGCTCGCCGATCGAGAGGTTGTGCTGGCGGCGCAGGTGGTTGACGATCGCCTCGTCCATCTCGTCGCCGGCGATGCGCAGCGACGTGGCGACCACCGCGCCGGCCAGCGCCAGGACGGCGATCTCGGTGGTGCCGCCGCCGATGTCGACGATCAGGGACCCGCGCGGCTCGGTGACCGGCAGGCCGACGCCGATCCCGGCGGCCATCGGCTCGTCGATCAGGAACACGCGGCGGGCTCCCGCGCGCTCGGCCGAGTGGATCACCGCCCTGCGCTCGACGGCGGTGATGCCGATCGGCACGGAGATGACCACCTGGGGCTTCACCCAGTGGCGGCCCTCGTGCACCTTGGTGATGAAGTAGCGCAGCATGCGCTCGGTGACCTCGAAGTCCGCGATCACGCCGTTGCGCAGCGGGCGGATCGCCTCGATGGTCCCGGGCGTCTTGCCGAGCATCGCCTTCGCCGCGTTGCCGACCGCCATCCCGTCGAGCAGCACCTCGTTGGTGCCCTTCTTGACGGCCACGACGCTGGGCTCGTTCAGGATGATGCCGCGGCCGCGCACGCACACGAGCGTGTTCGCCGTGCCCAGATCGATTCCCATGTCCTCGGAGAATCGACCCAGCGCCCACTCCAGTGGCTTGAAAACGCTCCCCATGCGCTCCTGGAAACCCCCCGCTCCGGAAAACCGACCTCGAGGCGCTCTCGGTCCGGTTCCCGGCCCGATCGAAGTCTAGCCGCACCCGTTCGGGCCATCCACAAGGGAACGCGAAGGGAATGCGTGGAGTTACGCCCCCTCGGCGCGAAAGGCTCACCCGGCGGACGATCGGCGCGAGGTCGCGAGGGCTCGGCTCCGCAGCGCGGCGGAGGCACCGGAAGGATCTTGCCCGGCCACTCCGGCAGAAAGCCGCCGAGCTCGCGACGGGCCCGCCGGGGCCCATCGCGAGCTCGGTGGAACTCGCGCGGCGGGGAGCTCGCTCCCCTTACTTGAAGAAGACTCCGCCGCCGTAGGAGGTCCCCAGCTCGTAGTCGACCATCAGGATGGCGACGACCAGGAGCAGGGCGGTCAGGATCGCGACTCCGGCCTCCCAGGTGGCGCCGGCCTTCTCCTCGACGACCTCGACCTCGGTCACCGTCGGCCGGGCGGCCGGCTTCGCCGCCGAGCGCGCCGAGCGCGTCGTGCTGGTGGTGGTGGTCTTCTTGGCCATGGTCCCCCCCTTACTGGATCCGGGTCGAGGCGGTGTCGCCCTGGGAGATCTGCGTGTTCGGCACCTTCATCGTGATCAGGGCCGAGGACATGGTCGGAGTGACCATCTCGACGCGCACCTGACCCTTGTAGGTGTTCCCGCTGTAGATCTCGAAGGGCATGCCGCGCTGGACGCCGTCCTTCGAGCCCACGTTGAGGGAGACCAGGCCGGGCTTGAGGCTGGCGTCGACCTGGAGCACCCGCCCGCTGATGTCGGGGACCGCCGTCACTTGGTCCAGCGAGATGTTGTACTGGGCCTGGATCGTCTTGATCGTCGTGTCGAGCTTGGCGACCTGGTCCTTGGACGACTTGAGCTGCTTCTCGATGTCGGCGATCGACGCCTCGGCCGTGCGCAGCTTCTCCTCGGCGTCGCGCTGGGTGGTGGTGGCGGCGGTCTGGGCCTGGATCGCCTGATCCCGAGCGCGCTCGGCCTCGTGGGCCGCCGCGACCGCCTTGTCCTTGGACTCCTCCAGCATCCTGATCGTCTGGTCGTAGCCGGCGAGGGTCTCGGTGATCTTCGCGATGTTGCCGCGCAGCTCGGCGTTCTCGCGCTGCCGCGTCTCCACCTCCTGCTTGAGCCGGTCGACGTCGCTCTTGAGCGCGTCGCGGGCGACGCGGAACTCGTCCTTCGCCGTCCGCTCCGCCGTCAGCGTGGTCTGGAGGTCGGAGCGCTCGCGCTCGAGGCCGGTCCGCGTCTCGGTGTGCGCGGTGACCTCCTCGGTGTACTGCTTCTTGTACTGGGCGCTGCTGCTCAGGAGGTTCGCGGCCCAGCCCAGGAAGCAGGCCGCGAGGATGAGGTTGAGGATGATAAAGGTGCGTCCGATGGCGCTCATACGACTCCGGATGGGGCGTGGGGGAGGTGAGGCCTGCGCTCGGGGACGTCCGGATGGGGTGCTTCCAAGCTCTTGCGCACCAACGATCTCCGGAGGCAGGGGGTGGGACCGGTGAGGGGCGGGAGTATAGGGACGGGCTCTGGAGAGGGTCAAGGCCCGCCCGGGCGGGCCGGACGGGCCGAGTCCGCCGCTCGGGAGGATCTACCCCGCCGCTCGCGCCGGTTACCGGTGGCCGGCCTCGACGACCAAGCGAGCGCCGCTGCGGGCAGCACGATCCAGAGAACCTTCCAGAGGTGCTCGAAGCGCACGAAGGGCGTGATCGCCCGCTCGCCGCCGGCTCCGGCCCCGGCGGGCACCGGCACGGTGGCGCGCAGGGTGCCGGCGACCTCCCGGTCGCGGCCGTCGACGCGCAAGCGCGCGACTTCGGAGCCGCCCGGGGCGATGACGACGGTGACCCCGGCGTTGGTGGCCCGCACCACCGAGCGGCCGGTCTGGATCGCGATCAGGTGGGAGAAGGCGACCATCTGGTCCATCTCCTGGCTGGAGCGGAACCAAGCCTCGTTGCTCACCACCAGGTGGAAGTCGAGCGGGCCTTCGCGCAAGGGCTCGGTGTAGGGTCCGTCGAAGGCGTTGTCGTAGCACACGCTCGCGCCGAAGGCGTAGCGCTCGCCGGTGCGCGTGGCGAAAGAGAGGACCCCGGTCCGCTCGGCTGCCAAGAGGTCGGGGACGTAGCCCGCGAGCGCGTAGATCGTCGAGCGCACCCCCGAGAAGCGCTCCAGGCCGAGCATGGTCTCGGCGCCCGGCACCAGCTCGCGCTTGGCGGCCGCCGGGCTCGCCTCGCCGCGCGCGTCCCACACGGCGACCGCGTTCTGGCGGCGCACGGCGCCCTCGCGCGCGAGCAGGTGCTCGACGCCGGAGACGAACACGCTGCCCGGCGGCAGCGCGCCATCCCGGCCCCGCGCGAGCCCGAGCAGCTCGTGGCCGACCCAGCGGCGCAGGACGCCTTCGATCAGCGCGATGTCCTCGGGCGTGAGCTCGGAGCCCCACCACGGCGGCGGGCGAGCGCCGCGGGCGAGCGCCTCGGCGAGGCCGGGCTCGGGCAGCGGCACGGGCAGCATGGTCTCGCCCCAGGCGACGAGATCCGGCGCCGGCTCGCCCGCGCGCTGCGCTTCCTGCACGCCGAGCCGCGTCAGCTCGAGCGCCTCGGCGAAGAGGTCGGCGGCGTGGCGCGGCTCCATCTTGCGCGCTTGCGCGAAGCTCGGCTGCACGAGCAGGACGCGCGGACCGTCGCGCGTGTCTGGCGGCGGCACGGCGAGCGCGAGCGCGACGGCCAGCGCGAACGGGCCCAGGCCGGCGGCGAGGCTCGCCAAGCTCGTGCGGGCGCGCGCGTTGCACAGATCGGCGAGCAGGCCCCCCAGCGCGGCGATCGCGAAGCTCAGCCCGATGAAACCCCACACGCGCGCGCTGCCGGCGATCCAGGGCTCGGCGTGCAGGTGCGTGCCCAGGCGCATCCACTCGTTTCCGAAGGGCGCCGGCAGGATCGCGCGCAGGGCCTCGATTCCGACCCAGGCGAGCGGCGCGGCTAGGGCGAGCGGAAGGCGCCGTGCGAGGCGCCGCAGCGCCCAACCCGCGCCGGCCATGTACACGCCCATCCCCGGTCCCATCCAGAAGAGCGTCCCCCACCAGACGTACGCGGCCCAGGAGAAGACCAGCGCCCATCCGAGCGAGCCGGCCGCCCACTCGACGAGGAAGGCCTTGCGGCCCGGGCGGCTGGCGAAGAAGGCCCAGACGGCGAGCGCCAGGACCGCGAGCGGCCAAAGACCGTCGGCGGTCAGGATGCCCGGGCCCGCCAGGTAGAGCGCGCCGAAGGCAGCCAGCGCGCCGGCCAGGCGCGGGAGCGGGGACAGGGGATCCAAGCAGCGGGGGTCTCGCTCAGCCGGGCGGCGGATGGAAGCAAAAAACTCGGGCCTCGGCGCCGGGTGCGTTCCCGCGAGCACGGCCGAGGCCTCGCTACAATCGCGTCGATCCAAGGGACTGGAAGACTCGCCTCCAGCGGCGGGCGGCTCGCGGGCTTCGCGGCCGAACCAGCCCGCGCGTCCACCGATGACCAAGAGCAGGAAGGGCCGAACCGGGCCAGTCGAGGACGGAGACGGAGGGAGCGCCGCGCCGGCCGGCGTGGCCGGCGATCGTTCGAAGCCCACCGTGGGGTTCTTCCGTGATCCGGAAGCTCTCCAAGCGCTCGACAACAGGGTGCTGGCCTCGCTCTTGGGCAAGCGGGCTGGTGAGGTGCGCGTCTGGGTCCCGGCCTGCGCGAGCGGGGAGGAGGCTTACTCGATCGCGATCCTGATGCGCGAGCGGGCCGGTTCGGAGACGGGCGCGCCGAGACTGCGGATCTTCGCCACCGACACGGACCCGCGGGCGATCGATACGGCGCGTCTCGCGATCTACCCGCGCGGCAGCGCCTCGAACGTGTCCGAGGAACGCCTCGAGCGCTTCTTCGCGCGCCGCGGGAGCGAATGGCAAGTCAAGAACGGGATCCGCGAGTGCTGCGTCTTCTCGGTGCACGACCTCGAGCGCGATCCGCCCTTCTCGCGCATCGACTTGATCGTGTGCCGCAACCTCGCGATCCGCGGGGGACCCGAGCTCGGGCGGCGCACGACGGCGCTCTTCCACTATGCGCTGCGGCCGGGCGGCTACTTGATGCTGGACCGCTCCCAGGACGTCAGCGGCCGCGGCGACCTGTACCAGACCCTCGACGCGGAGCGCCGGATCTACCAGGCCATGCCCGCGCTGGCGCGGACGCTCACGAACCTGCCGCTGCAGACCAGCCCCGAGGAGCTGCAGCTCATCCTCAAGACCGAGCGCGAGCAGCGCGCGCACCTGGCGGCGATCGTCGAGTCGTCCGAGGACGCGATCCTGGGCAAGACGCTGGAAGGGGTGATCACGTTCTGGAACCACGGCTCGGAGCGCATGTACGGCTGGAAGCGCGAGGAGGCGCTCGGCCGGCGCATCCAGGACTTGATCGTGCCGGACGAGAAGCAGGCCGAGCTGGAGCACATGCTCGCCGCACTGGCGCGCGGAGAGAGCATCGCGCTCTTCGAGACGGTGCGCCGGCGCAAGGACGGCCGGCGGGTGCTGGTCTCGCTGACGATCTCGCCCATCCGCGACACGTCGGGCGAGGTGATCGGGGCATCGACGATCGCACGCGACGTGACGCTGCAGCGCGAGGCCGAGACGGCGCTGCGCGCGAGCGAGGAGCGCCT
>DATKBQ010000365.1:0-12869 GCA_035546375.1 Planctomycetota bacterium
CGGGGCCGCGCCCATCCGGTGCCCCCTCCGGCGGGGCGCCCATGTCGCCCTGCGCAGCCGGGGGCGGTCCCTCCCGTTCGGGAACACCGGGCGCCTCGGACGCCCCCAAGCCGTCGGCCGGCGTCGTCGGTTCCTGCCCGCCGGCGGGACGCTCGGCGCCCTCCTCCGTCCCGGCTCCCGTCATGACGCCGGCCGGCGGGCTCAAGAGCACGGTCTCGCCCTCCTCGAGGCCTGCCAGGATCTGCACCCAACTGTCGTTGTAGCGCCCGACCTCGACCGGCCGAGCCTCGATCGTCCCCCGCTTGGGGACGTAGCAGAGGTTCTGCTGCTTCTGCCGGTAGACGGCCTGCACGGGCACGTAGAGCGTGTCCGGGATCTCCTCGACCAGGATCTCGATCTGGCACGACATCCCCGGCCGCATCTCGGGGTCGCTGCCCGCGATCTCCACGTCGGTGCGGTAGACGCGCAGGTTCGGGTTGGCCCACCAGCTATTCTGGTCGGGCAGCGGCGCGACGGACTTGACGCGGCCGCGGAAGTCGCGCCCGCGCAACGCGTCGACCCTGACGATGCAGGTCTGGCCGACCTCGACCTGCTTGAGCACGCTCTCGTGGAGGCTCGCCTGCGCGATCATCCCCGTGGCGCTGGGGATGGTGATGATCTCCTGCCGCTCGCGAACCTGCGTGCCCTCCTGGATCGGATCCGCCTGGCCCATGCGGCCGCCTTCCTGCTTGGCATAGACCACCATGCCGGCGCGCGGGGCGAGGATGCGCGCCTTGGCGATCTGCCCCAGGAGCTTGGCCAGCTTCTCGCTCTCGAGCTTGAACTTGGCCTCGTCGCTCTCGACGTCGGCCTTCAGGTCGACGGTGCGCGCCTCGGCGCGCAGCTTCATGCGCTCGAGCTCGCGCTCGGCCTCCTGGGCATCGGCCTCCAGCTCGGCGAGCTGGCGCGGGATCTCGTAGGCGAGCAGCAGGTCGCGCTCGCGCTGGGCCTGCTCCAGGTTCACGCGCCTCTCCGTCAGGTTCAGCCCGTCGCGCTCGAGCTCGATCTGGGTCAGGAAGCCATTGCCCGCCAGCTTCTCGGACCACGTGTAGAATCCCTCGGCGCTCTTGTACTGGCCCTCGGCCACCGTGATCGCCTGCTCGGCCTTCAGCTCCTCGAGCTTGCGGTCGCCCTCCTGGTACTTGCGCAGGTCCTGGCCTGCGAACTCGAGCGCCTGCTCGGCCTGGGAGATGTCGCTCTCGTTCTGGCTGAGCTGGATGTCGAAGGCTTGCTTCGACTTGATGAACGAGGCCTGGGCCGTGCGCACCGAGATCTCCTGCTGGATCTTCTTGTCGAACAGCTGGGTCGCGTCCAGCTCGCACAGGAGATCCCCGGTCTGCACGTGGGTGCCCTCCGGGATCAGGTACAGGATCGTCGTCTGCCCCTCGATCTCGTTCTTGAGCACGACGCTGTCGGCGGCCTTGAGGTTGCCGCGCTCGACCACGCTGATGAGCAGCGGACCGCGCTGCACCTTCGCCCCCTCGAGGGGCGGCAGCCCCGCCGGCCGGAACCAGCTCCCCGGCCGCGAGCCATACCAGACGAGCGCACCTGCGGCGGCCACGCCCAAGACCAGCGGCAGCCACTGGAACCCCGATCTCCTGGTCTTCTCCACCATCATGGCGCGCCTCCGAGGAGCCCCGCGACCAAGCTCTCTTCGACCGTGATGCCCCGTTCGTCCACCCTCAAGACCTCCATGTCGCGCCACAGGGCCAGGATGGCCAGGTGGTGGTCGATCAGGGCCTGCGTCGCCTGGTTCTGCGCGTCCAGCAGGTCAGCCTGCGCCTCCAGGATGTCGCGCGTCGACGCGCGTCCGGCGTCGAGGTTCAGGCGGGCGCCCTCGACGCGCCGCTCGTTCAGCTGGACGGTGCGGACCTGGATGTTCCAGGTCTCGAGCGTCGCGGCGGCCTCGCGCAGGTCGTCGCGCACGCTGGAGCGGATCTCGTCGCCCAGCTCCTCCTCGTCCCGCAGGCTCGCTTGCAGGGCGATCAGCGAGGCGCGGAAGGCGTTGCGCTCGACCAGGCGGTCGAGCGGCAGGTCGAGCTCGAGCCCCGCCGCCCAGTCCAGGTCGTGCAGGTCGAACTTCGCCGGTTTGCCGACCGGGGTCTGGATCGCCGCGGCCACGTTCAGGCCCAGCCCGGGCCGCAGCGCGTCCGCGGCGACCACCACCTTGCGGCGGCGGTCGTCCACCTGGTCGAGGGCCGTCAGGTGGTCCAGCCGCTGGGCCAGCGCCACCGCCGCCAGCGGCTCCCAGTCCGCGGCGATGCCCTGGATCTCCTCCTGCGCCAAGCGCTCCAGCTCGAAGGCGTCGAGCACGATCGGCACCTCGACCGGCAGGCCCAGGAAGAGCTTGAACGCGTCGAGCTGCGCGGCGTAGCGCTGCTCCTCCTGGATCACGCGGTTGGTGGAGCTCAGCTCGTCCTGGCGCGCCTGGTCCAGCTGGACGTCCGAGAGCCGCCCCGCCTCGGCCAGCGCCTCGTTGCGCTCGCGCAAGAGCGCCAGGTTGCGCCGGTTCGCCTGCTCGTTCGCGACGCGGTCGCCCTGCTGCAGGATCCCGTAGTAGCGCGCGGCGACGTCGACCGCGAACGTGCGCCGGAAGCGCTCGAAGGCGCGCACGCCGTACACGACGTCGCGCTCCGCCTGGGTCAAGGGCTCGAGCACGATGCGGGAGCCGAAGCCGCGCAGCAGGGGCTGAGTCACCGACAGGCTGGCGCTGCTGGAGGGATCCCAGTCGCCGCCGCCCGACAGGCTCTTGAACAGGTTGAAGCCGATGGAGCCGATCACCTGCGCGCCGCTGCCGAGCAGGCGCGAGAGGGTCAGGCCGGCGTCGGCGGAGAATTCCTCGGCGTCGCTCCCCGTCCCGGCGACGAGCAAGCCCAGGGTCCCGACCTCCTGCAGGCGGAACCGGTAGCGCTCGAAGGTCAGGTCGAGGGCCGTCAAGTAGAGATCCTCCTTGCGGCGCAGGTACTCGCGGCTGTTCTCCGCCGCGATCGTCAGGCAATCCACCAGGTCCAGGACCCTGCCCGGGTCCGCGGTCCCGCTCAAGAGGCGCTGGCGCAGGCTGTCCTCGGGGGGCTCGACCGTGAACGGCGCGGGATCGGCCGCGAACTGCGCCCGGCGCTTCTCGAGGATCCCGTAGACCTCGGCGTCGGCGCTGCGCTTGGCCTCCGCTGGACCCATGCAGGAGCTGGGGCAGAGGGCCAAGAGGGCCGAGCCGAGGCCCAGCCCGGCGCCGTTCCGGTTCCGTTTCAGGGACATCGCGTCGCGCCCGCCGTCGCTCCCGCGGGGCGGGCGGCCGGGGGCTCATCGGGCCAGGATAGCCCCGAGGAAGGCATTCAACCAAAGGAGCGAGCGGCGGGCTCGGCGCCCCGCGGGGGCCTGGGCGATCTTTGACCGGGCTTTCACCCAGAGCCGGCCCTACTCGCTCGCGTTCAGGCGGCCCAGGCGCTCGCGATACTCCTCGGGCGGGATCCGCCGTGCCCGCGGTCCGCCGGCCTGCCAGCGGAAGGCCAAGAGCTCGTCGCCGCTGAAGAGGTAGCTGCCGGCGAGGGTGCCGTCGTCGCGCACGAGCTCCACCAGGCGCTCGAGCAGGAAGCCGCGGCCCTCGCCGGAGACCGCCTCCGCGGCCTCGACCGCCGCCCGCCGCGCGCTGAATCGGTGGACGACGCGCAGGCCCTCGAGCGCCCGCGCCAACGGGTCGAAGACCTCCAGCCGCCCGCCATCGACCTCGCCGGCGCGCGCCAGCTCCAGGAGGTAGAGCGGAAGCACGGCTCCGCCGGAGGAGACCAGGCTCTCGCGCACCGCGCTCGCTCGCCCCCACTCGATCACGCGCAGCGCTCCGGTCTTCTCGTCCCACTCGCCCAGGATCGAGCGCCCGCCGGCCGCGCGCACCTCGCGCCAGACCAGCTTGGCGCGCCGCGTTTCCAGGTGCTCGATGTGCAGCACGCGCTGTCCCTCCTCCAGGAAGCGCACGTCCAGCTCGATCTCGCGGCCGTGGCCGTCCTCGCGGAGCCGCCAGGAAACCAGGCCCAGCGACTCGGCGCCGGGCGAGGGGGCGAGCAGGGCACCGACCAGCCCCTCGGCGTCGGGCGGTGCGGCCTCCAGCAGGAAGTGCTCCTCGCGCACTCGGACGGCCAGCGACGGCGCGGCCCCGGCCTCGACCACGGGCTCCTGGGGGCCCGGCATCGTCGCGGGGGGGCCGCCGCCGACCAGTCCGGCGAAGGCTGCCAGGAGCCAGGGCTGGTGGGTGCTCATGGGGGCGTCGCCGCCGGCAGGCTGGGCCGCGTCCGGGGCCCACCTGGTGAGAGCTCGGGGGGCCAGGAACGCCATCCGGCGCTATCGGGACGCCGGGCCGCGCCCTTGAGCCCAAGCGGGCCCGGCCGCCTGGAGGCGGGAAATCCGGGCCTCAGGGAAGGCGGGTGGTCAGGCGGACGACCTCGTTGCGCAGCTCGTGGGCGATCCCCGGCTGGCTCGGGGAGAGGTCGCGCAGGTCCAGGGGATCGCGCACGCGGTCGAAGAGCTGGACCTCCTCGCGGCCGTCCTCCAGGCGGCGCCAGACCAGGCTCCAGCTCGGCGTGCGCAGGGCGGCCGAGTGCCCGCCCTCGGGAGCGATCGTCACCGCCGCGCGGCTGGTGAAGGCGCCCCCCTCGGCGGGGCGCAGGAGCGGGCGCAGCGAGCGGCCGTCGCGCTCCCCTCCCCCCGTCTCCATCTCGATCTCGAGCCAGTCGCAGACGGTCGGCGCCACGTCGGTCAGGTCGACCACCTCCGCCAGCACGCGCGAGCCGGTGATCGAGTCGGGATGGCGGAAGAGGAGCGGCACGCGCGCGCAGCCGGGGTGGAGGCTCAGGCCCCAGCCCCCGTGCTCGCCCAGCTCGACGCCGTTGACCCCGGCCAGGACCAGGAGCGTGCGCTGCCAGGCGGCGTCGGTCGCGGTGACCGCCTGGAAGGCGAGCAGGAAGCTGCGGATCAGGCTCGCGAGCTGCGCCACCTCGCCGTCGTACAGGTCCACGAGGTGCGCCCGGTCGGCGGCGTCGAGCTCGACCTCGCGCGCATCGGCTCGCGCGAGGAACTCGTGGGAGCCGTCGGCCGCGCCGGCGTAGGCGGGGTCCGAGAAGTGCTTCGCGTAGTCGCGCGCTCGAAGCGACGCCGGGCGCGCCGGATCGATGAACAGTGCCGCGTAGTCCAGCTCGTCGGCTTCGGGGCCGGGCACCGGCGGGATGGCGAACGGTTCGTGCGGCGGCGCCGCGCCCGCGAGATGGATCCAGAGGAAGAGCGGCTTCCCGCTGCCGAGGTCCAGATCGAAGAGCCAGCGCACGGCGGAGGAGAGGACCTGCGTGTCGCCGCGCTTGTGCTGGTAGACCTCGAAGCCCTGGTCGAAGCCGCCCGCGCGGCCGAGGGGCTCGCCGGTCACGAAGGCCGCCGTGGTGAAGCCGGCGACCTGGAAGCGCTCGGCCAGCGTGACCGCTTCGGCCGGCAGGCCGGTGAGCTGCATCCCGAGCGGCGGAGCGTGGCCGGTGAAGAGCGAGGCGAGCGAGGTCGGCGTGTCGACCGCGGGGGTGAAGGCGCTCTCGAAGAGCACGCCCTGCTCGGCGAGGTCGTCGATCGCGAGGTTACGGCCCTCGGCGCGCTGGCCCGGGTCGACCTCCCAGGAGCTGGTGGCGCGCGAGTAGACGTAGGCCGAGAGGTGGTCGGCGCGCAGGCCCTCGGTCGTGATCAGGAGGAGGTGGAGCGGCGGGATCGCGCGCGGCTGGCGGTCGCACGCCATCGACGAGACGGCGAGGGCGAGCGCCAGGGCGGCCGAGACCCTCCGCGCCGATCCGGCGCGCCGTGCGCGCCCGTGCGCGGCGCGCGCGATAGGCGGCGCGCTCACGGCTCGCGCGCCTCCGCGCCCGAGGTCTCGGCGCGCAGCCACTCCAGGTAGCGCGGCGCGACGCGCCCGGCCTCGAGCGCCACCATCTCGGGCACCTCGTATCCGTGGAGCTCGCCCAGCGCCTCCTGGAGCGCTCCGACGCGGCCGGCGACGGTCTTGGCGACGAGCAGCACCTCCGAGGCGTCCTCGATCGCGCCCTTCCAGCGGTAGATGCTGCGCACGCCGGGGACGAGATTGACGCACGCGGCCAAGCGCCGCTCCACCAGCGCGCGCGCGATCGCCTCAGCGCTCGGCAGATCGGGTGCCGTCATGAGCACGACCCGCGCGCCGCCGCCGGAATCGGGTTCCATGCCGGCAGGATAGGTCCGGCCGCGATCCCTGTCAGTACGCGGCCCCCTGCGGCGCGCCCCGCTCAGGACCCCCGCCGTCGACCTGCAAGGCGAGACTCGAAGGAACCGATGGACGCGCCGCGCCTCCGGCGCGGCTGGGGGCCGCTAGAATCCCGCCCCCATGGGTTTGATGACGAGCGCCGTGCTCGCAGTGCTCCCCCACGTGCCGCGGCCGGTGATGCGCCGTCTGTCGGCGCGCTACATCGCCGGCGAGACGCTGCCGGAGGCCCTGCGACGCCTGGAAGCCCTGCGCGCCGCGGGACACCCGGGCATCCTCGATATCCTCGGCGAGGAGGTCGACTCCGAGGCCGAGGCGCGCGAGGTGGCGCGCGAGTACGCCCGGGCGGCCGACGCGATCGCCGAGCGCTCCCTCGACGCCTACGTGTCAGTCAAGCCGACCCACTTCGGGCTGCGGATCGGCGAGTCGCTCGCCCTGGAGCTCTATCGCCAGCTCGCCGAGCACTGTGCCAAGCTCGGGCTCTTCGTGCGAGTCGAGATGGAGGACCACACGACGACCGATGCCACGCTGCGCGTGTTCGAGGCGCTGCGAGCCGACCACGGAAACGTCGGGATCGTGCTGCAATCGCGGCTCTTCCGCACGCCTCGCGACATCGCGCGGCTCGCTCCAGGGCTGCTCTCGGTGCGCATGGTGAAAGGGATCTACCTCGAGCCGCCCGAGATCGCCCACGTCGAGCCCGAGCCGATCCGCCAAGCCTTCGTCGACTGCTCGCGGGCGCTGCTCGAGCGCGGCGCGCGGGTCTCGTTCGCGACCCACGACGACTTGCTCGGCGATCGGCTGGTGACGCTGGTGCGCGAGCGCGGGATGCGCAACGGGCACTACGAGTTCCAGGTGCTGCTCGGCGTGCGCGAGGCCCTGTGGGCGCGCTGGCGCGCGGAGGGACACGTGGTCAGGGTGTACGTGCCGTACGGACCGGAGTGGTTGGCCTACAGCCTGCGCAGGCTGAAGAAGAACCCGCAGATCCTGGGCCACGTGATGCGGGCGGCGCTGGGAAAGGCGCGGTAGGTCGGCCGGGCTGGTCAAGTCGCAAGACCGCTCCCCGAGGTCGATTCGCCCAGGTCATCGATGCGGTGCAAGACGCCCTTCGGGCGCCTCTGCACGGGGTCGATGCTTCCACGGGATCGCGATGCGACATGTGGCACCTTGCTAGGCCGCCGACGAATGTCCGCGCATTCAAGTTCAGCCATCGAAAGGAGGAGCCGGCTCGTGGGTGCGGGGGCACACCGTGCTCTTCGACACGCATCCAGGCGCGAACATCGTGCTGCGCATGGCGACCGGACCCGTTCGCGCTTCGATCGTCGAACTTGATTGGGCGTCTCCCGGGGCGTGGATCGGGCTTGCTCCAGACATCAGGCAGCAAGCGTGCAGGGGCGCGCTTCGCGCGCTTCGGCGGCCGAGTACGGCCGCCGGATTCCGCGTCCGGTTCGGCCGCTCGAGCGCCGAACCTACCGCGGAATTCAGGTGGCGGAGCTTCGCGCCCGGAGGTCTTTGTGGCGGGCCCACGTGTCGGGGATTGCTCTCGAGGTTTCAGTAGCGCTCGAGTGCGCGCGGACCTTGGTACGCCGCCCCTCACTTCCCCATCGCCAGCCTTCGCGCCAGGACCTCGCTCAAGACCCCGGTCCTCAAGATTTTGTCCGCCGTCGACTGGAAGTCGTACGGCACCCGGTGCCAGGTCACCTGCTCGTCCTCGAGCACCGCGTAGCAGGCGCGGTTGTCGCTGTCGCGCGGCTGGCCCACGGAGCCGACGTTGACGAAGAACTTCCGCTCGCGCGGCAGCGGCAGGGTCAGCGTGTCGGCGCCGTTCAGGCCGTGGAAGCGCAGGCTCTCGTCGTGCAGGCCGGGGTGGTGCGTGTGGCCGCCGACCGCCACGTTCTCGAAGGAGTCGAAGATCGCGCGCAGCTTGTCGGGGTTCAGGATCCCGTCGGTCGAGAGCACGTACTCGCGCACCGGGTCGCGGGTCGAGCCGTGGACGAAGGCGAACCGCCCCTCGGTGTGGGTCAGCGGCAGCTCCCTCAGGAAGCGCCAGCGCGCGCGCCTCTCCGGCGTGCTGTACCAAGCCGGTTGCATGCGCTCGCGCGTGAACTCGATCGCCCCGCGCGCGTGGGGGTTGAAGTCCGACGCGTCGCGGAACAGGGCCTCGTCGTGGTTGCCCATCAGGCACAGGCGCGCCCGCTCGCGGACGACGTCCACGCAGAACTCGGGCTCCGGGCCGTAGCCGACGACGTCGCCCAGGCAATAGATCGTCTCCAGCCCCGAGCGCGCGATGTGCTCGAGCACCGCCTCCAGCGCCTCGCGGTTGGAGTGCAGGTCGGAGATGATCGCGACCTTCATGGGCGGGCCGCGTTCCCCTGCCGCATCGCCTCCACCGCGGCCTGGGCGAGCGCCGCGCGCGCTGCCGGCAGCGGCCCGGGGAGCGTCGCGCCGGCCGCCTTCGCGTGACCGCCCCCGCCGAAGCGGCGCGCGAGCGCATCGACGTCGAAGGCGCCCTTGCTGCGCGCGCTCAGCTTGAGCGTGCCGTCCTTCTGCTCGCGCAGGTAGAGCACGACCTCCACCGCGCGCACGGAGCGCAGGAGGTCGAGCAGCTCGTCGCCGTCGGCCAGCTCCGCCTCTCCGGGACCGGCCAGCGGCAGGCTGACCACCGCCAGGCGGCCGCCTTCGAGGTACTCCAGGTGCTGGAGCGCGCGCGCCAGGCCGCGCGGCTTCTCGCGCGGGTTGCGCTGGTAGATCGCGTCGTACATCCGCGCCGGCTCGACGCCCAGGGTCACCATCTCGCTCGCCACAGCCAGCGTCTCCGCGTCGGTGTTGGAGTACTTGAACCAGCCCGTGTCGGTGACGATCGAGGTGAAGACCCCGACCGCCGCCGCGCGGTCGAGCGCCACCCCCAGCTCGCGCGCCATGCGGTGCACGAGCAGCCCGGTCGCCGCGGCGCTCGGATCCACGTACGCGGCATCCCACCACGGCTGGCCGTGGAAGAGGTGGTGGTCGACGACGAGCTTGCGCGAGGAAGCCCGGCGCAGGGGAGCGGCCATCGGCCCGGTGCGCTCGAGGTCGTTGAAATCGAGCATCACGGAGACGTCGTGCTCGGGCAGCTCGCCGCCCTCGAACTGGGTGAAGGGCCCCTCGCGGGCGAGGTACTCGTAGGTCTCCTGCAATGGATCTGGGTTCACGATCCGGACCGTCTTCCCCAGCGACTGGAGCACCCGCGCCAGGGCGAGCTGGGCCCCCAGGCAGTCGCCGTCCGGCCGCACGTGCCCGGTGAGCAGGAACCGCTCCGCTCCGAGCAGGAGATCCAGCGCGCGCCGCCGCTCTTGTGCGGCATGCGACGAGTCCCTTCCGGCCTGATCCTTCGCTCGAACGTCCATCCGGTCTCCCCAGAGGGGGAAGAGGAGCTATACCCCGAACCCTGCGCGCAAGGCTCGCACCGCTGGCGAAAAAAACCCGGTCCGCGGCGCGAGGGTCCTTACGTCCCGGCGGCCGGCGTGTATCCGGGCTGGGCGAGCGCGGGGCTCCGAGCTCGCCCGTGCTTCCTGGCCCTTCAAGGGATCCTTCCGGCCGCCAACCGGCCCCCAATCCAGGCCGATTCGACCCGGCTGGCGCCCCACGCCAGCTCCTCGAGCCTGCCGCGCAGGGCCGTCGCGTCGCAGCGGTGGACCGCGACGTCCGCCCAGGAGCCCACCTCCAGGCCCCCCGCCCGTCCCTCGAGCCCCAGGGCCTTCGCGCCGCTCTCCGTCGCCATGGCCCACGCCGCGAGCGGCCCGAGCCCGGGGATGGACTCCATCGACAGGCGCATCTCGCGCCCGAGGTCCAGGTCCTCGTTGCTCGCCAGCGAATCCGTGCCGAGCGCGACCGGGACGCCGGCCCTGCGGTAGCTCTCGAGCGGGAACGGGGCGCGCTCGAACCAGGCGTGGCTGCCCGGGCAGTGCACGACGACGGCGCCTGCGAGGGCGATGCGCGCGGGCTCGCCAGGCCGGGGGTGGTTGCCGTGCACCAAGGCCAGGGGCGCGCGCAAGATCCCCGCTTCCTCCAGCAGATCCAGGCCGCTGCGCCGGGGCGAGGCCCCGAGCAGTCGCGCGAGGGGGCCCGAGCCGTCTTGGAGCCACTCCAGCTCCTCGCGCGTCTCCGACCAGTGCACGCTGATCGGCGCGTGCCGCGCGCGGGAGAGGCGCCCGACGGTGGCCAGGAGCTCAGGGCTGGCGCTGAAGGGCGCGTGCGCGGCCAGCCCTTCCATCCGCCGCGCGCGGCGCGGCAGGGCGCGGGCGATCCGCCGCCTCGCCGCGGGCGTCCGCGAGCGCTCCTGCGCGTCGAGCACCTCGCGGAAGTGCACGCGGCGCAGCGGGTGGCCGGCGAGGCCGCGCTCGGCGACGCCGGTGGAATCGACGTCCCCGACGCAGGTGGTCCCGCTCTCGAGGCAGCGGCTCGCTCCCGCGCGCGCGCCCTGCTCCAGCTCGGCCGCCGAGCGCCCCGCGCGAAGCTCGAGCAGCCGGCGGATCCAGCCGGCGAAGTCGCTCCCGCGCGGAAGCGCGCCGGAGAGTGCCGAAAGCTCGAGGTGCGCGTGGGCGTTGACGAAGCCCGGCGCGATCACCACGTCGCCCAGGTCGAGCCTGCGCGCGCCGCGCGCGAGGCGCCGCAGCCCGGCCGGCGACGCGGCGATGCGCATCACCCGCCCGCCGTGGACGAGGAGCCCCCCGCCCTCCACCCAGCGCGCGGGGGAAGGGCGCAGCCAGCGCGCGGCCAGGATCAGCGGGCGCACGCGCCGCCGTGCGTCGGTTCGCTCGCCACCCTGTGGATCGACGCTAGTCGGGAATCGCCTCGATGCGCAGGTTGGTGACGCCCTTGATCATGTTCAAGTCGTTGTGGCTGGCGTCGAAGATGATGACGAAGCGCACCATGTCCGGCTGCGGGAGGAAGTCGTTCAGCTCGGCCGGGTGGCGGACCCAGGGGGTCAGCGATCCGGCGAGGATCGGGCTCTGCGGGTCGAACGGATCGACGTTGCAGAGGTCGGTGATGTCGCCCACCGACTTCGCGCCCTGGAAGCGCACCACCACGGGGGCGAACTTCGAGCCCGGCATCAGGTCGCGGTTGATCAGGTCGGTCCAGAAGGTCTGGGGATCCTGTCCTGCAAAGACCGTCGAGCCGCGGTAGGCCGCGGTCAAGGTGTTGGCTCCGATCTGCAGGATCAGGTCCATGTTCCAGCCGAACTCGGGGTTGGTCGGCACGCTGAAGTCGTCCTCGGCGAAGGTCACGCTGAAGAAGTTGCCGGTCGGGCGCATCCAGCAGGACTCCGCCCCGCTGAAGGATACGGGCACGACCCGGTCGGCGATCCAGGTGCCGACCGACAGCCACTTCTGCGAGGTGGGATCGAACGGGTCGAGGGGGTTCACGCTCGAGGCGACCTGGATCGCCGTGAGCGGCGGATTGACGCCCTCCGCGCGGACGAGCCCGGTCCCGCCCGCGCCGCCGGTCGAGCCGGTGACGCCGAGGCCGCCCGCGCCGCCGGCGATGTTCAGCCGCCCCGGGTTGACCGAGAGCTGGAGGTTGCGCGACTGGACGAGGATCGCGCCGCCGGAGCCGGCCCCGCCGGGGCTCGCGGACTTCTGCGTCGGGCTGCCACTGGCCGCCGTGAACCGGCTGCCGCCATCCCCGCCGGAGGCGTCGAGGACCCCGTCGATCTGAGCCGTTCGACCGGCCTGGAACTGCGTCGCCCCGCCGCCGCCGCCGCCGGCGCCACCGCTGTGGGAGACGTAGGGCTCGGTCGCCGTCGCGCCGATAAACGAGCCCACTAACGCTTGCGGGTCGACGCAGCTACCGGAAAAACCTTGGCTGGACTCGCATTGTTCGATGTGCGCACCGGCGCTGCCGCCGCCGGCTCCGCCGCGCAGGTAGCCGAACTTGGGCGTGAGCTTGCGGAAGCTGAGGGGTCCGGTCGGCGGCTCGAGCCCGACCGAGGCCGCATCCCCGCCCGGCGTGGGAGGTGGCGCGTTGGGCTGACCCGGAGGCCACGTGCTCGTCGCGGGCATGGCCATCGGATTCCCGGTACCTCCATCGGTCGAGTACGCGCCACCGCTTCCCGGACCACCGACTTGGCGGGAGATGCAGAAGGCGTCGGTCGCGAAATCGTTGAACATCTGCGGGCCGGTGGGCAGGGAAGGCGGCCAGTGCTGCCCGGGGAGACCCGACCCGGGACCGAACACGAGCCCGACACCCTGGCCCGGACCTCCATCGATGAAGGCGCCGGGGTTGGTGATGCTGCCGACGACGAAGTTCTGGCCGGTGTTGTCGGGACGGTCCGCGCCCCTGCCGCCGACGCCTCCGCCGGGCCCGCCGAAGCCGCCGAGCTGGCCCAACGGTATGTCGGACTTGTGCTCACCGCGGTCCTGCCCCGAGACGTTGACCACGCCGAGCGACTGCACCAGGGCGCGGCCGCGCGCCATGAGACGCAGCGGCTTGTTTCCGGACGCGACCAGCGTCCCGCCGTTCTGGATCTCGATCGTGGCGAACTCGAACTCGCCGTTCGCGACCTGGATCGGCGGAGGCACGGTGCCAGGGTTCGCTTGGA
>DATKBQ010000366.1:0-5069 GCA_035546375.1 Planctomycetota bacterium
ACCGCCAGGTAGTTGGGGTGGCGCATCCAGCGGTAGGGGCCGCGCTGCACGAAGCCGAGCTCCGGATCGACCACGGCGCGCACGTTCCACGCGCGGCCGAGGGAGGCGATGCTCCACCAGCGCAGCGCCTGCGCCAGGACGAGCACCGCGGCGCAGGACCAGAAGAGGGCCGGGGGGACGGTCGTGTCGCGCAAGAGCACCTCGATCGGCGGCAGGACGAGCAGCGCCGCGTGCAGACTCACCATGCTCGCGAAGTTGCCCCGCCCGGCCGCACCGGCCTCGCGCCGCCGCGCGCCGAGGTTGCGCCGCGTCAGGCCGAGCTCGGTCAGGCGCTCGGCGGCGAAGAGGGCGACGAGCACGAAGAAGCTGATGCGCTCGAGCATGGTCCCAGCCTCAGCGTCCGGGCTCCCAGCGCATCAACGCCAGCTCGAGCGAGAGCCCCGGTCCCACGGCGACCAAGAGCGCCTCCTTGTCGGGAGGCAGCCGGACGCCGTCCGCCAGCGCCAGCTCGAGCACGGTCAGGATCGACGCCGACGAGAGGTTGCCGTAGCGGCGCAGGGACTCGCGCGAGAAGCGCAGCGCCTCGCCGTCGAGCCCGAAGACCTGGGTGTAGGCCTCGAGGATGCGGCGGCCGCCGGGATGGACCAGGTGCAGCGCGAGGTCGTCGAGGGCGCGTCCGTGGGCGTGCAGGAAGCGCTCCACTGCGCGCGGCAGCTCCTTCTCGAGGACCACCGGCAGCTCGCGCTGGAGGACGATCTTCAGGCCGTGGTCGCCGACGTCGAAGCCCATCACGCCGCTGGTGCCGGGGATCAAGTGCGAGCCGACCGCCTCGAGCCGCGGGCCCTCGCCGCCCGGGACCACCACCGCCGCCGCAGCGCCGTCGCCGAAGAGCACCGAGGCCACCAGGTTGGTGCGCGTGAGGTCGCCGCGGCACAGGGTCAGCGAGCACAGCTCCACCGCGATCACCAGGACGCGCTGGCCGCCCTGGGCCAGGCTCGCGGCGAGGCCGAGCGCCAAGCCGCCGGCCGCGCAGCCGCTCTCGGTGATCGGGATCCTCCGCACGTCGGAGCGCAGCCCGAGCCTGGGAGCCAGGTCGACGTCGAGGGCGGGGATGGCGATCCCCGTGCACGAGACGTCGATCACGACGTCGACCGCCGCGGGCTCGACGCCGGCGGCTTGCAGCGCCTCGAGGCAAGCGGTTGCGGCAAGCCGCGCCGCCGCCTCGCGGTAGCGCTGGTTGCGCGCCGTGAAGCTCGACCTTCCGAGCACCTCGTCGATCGACGGCACGATGTGGCGCGTCTCGACGCCCGAGCGCTCCACCAGCGACGCGATCCACTCGCGCGGCTCCCGCGGGAACAGCCGAGCGAGCGCCTCGACCGTCTGCTCGCGATCGACCCGGTTCTCCGGCATGGCCGATCGGACGGCGGCGAGGTGCGCACCGGGCTGGGTGGGTAGGATCATGGGTGGTCGCCGGGAGTACGGGCCGCCCGGATCGGGGTTTCGCGGCCAATCAAGGAGTGGGCCACCGCCGCGGCCGCGCGCTGGGGTTGGATGCGCCGCGAGCGCGCGAGCGATCTTCCAGCTTCTGGACCCCGATTCCAGACCGCCTCACCTGCTCGGCGTGGGCAGGTGCCTGCGCTGTGGTGGGTTCCGGCTGAGGGAGGCGCGGATCGTGACCCGGCCGGTTTCAGCGCACTCCGCCGCGCCTTGCGCGGAGGAGCAGCAGGGCGCCGGCCGCGGCGCTCGCGAGGCTGAGCAGCGCGCCCAGGCGGAACGACAGCGGCGAGTAGTCCAGCTCGATCACGTGCTCCCCGGCCGGCAGCTCGAGGGCGGTGAAGGCGTAGTTCGCCCGCAGGAGCGGCCGCTCGACGCCGTCGACGCGGGCGCGCCAGCCCGGGAAGGCGGTCTGCGCCAGGACCAGGTATCCGGCGTCGGGCCGCACCGCGCGCAGCTTCACGCGACCGGGCTCGTCGCTGAGGACCTCGACCGCGCCGGGCGCTCCGCCGCCGATCTCACGCGTCCCTTCGGGGGCATCGCTGAGGATCACCGCCAGCTCGGGGTCGAAGTCGGGCTGGAGCACGCGCAGCCAAGCCTCGCGCTCGGAGCGGGCGAGGATCGAGCGGCCCACGGTGCGGAAGCGCGGTGCACGCTCGTGACGGTACGCGCCGTATCGGCCGATCGGCTTGAGCGCGCTGAGATCGGCGGAGCCGCAGGAGAAGTCGAAGTTCAGCCCGCCGGGCTGCGGCGTGCGGGCGGCCGAGAGCCCGAAGCAGCCGGTCGGCAGCGGCAAGTCGCCCATCCGGGGCCGGGCCAGGCCCTCGGACTCGTCCGGTACGCGGTGCATCCACCGGTACTGGTGGATCCCGAAGTGACGCGTCGCCCAGGCCGTGACCGCGTTTCCGTTTCCCAGGGACGCGTCCTGGGAGCCCAGGATCAGCGAGTAGTGGCGGCCGCGTGAGTCGGGAATCGGCGGGAACGTGAGCACCACTTGCACGCGGTCGTGGGCGTCGGGTTCCAGGGTGCTGCAGTCGATCTCGCGCAGGGCGAGCACCCTGGCGGTGGCGCGGTCGCGCAGGGCGAGCTGCAAGGTGCAGCGGTTGGTGCGCTTGTAGGTGGCGAGCCAGACGGAGACGGCGCGCAGGCCGTCGCGCGGCGCCCGGAAGTGCTGCACGATCCGCCTTCCCGGCCCGATCTCGCCGAGCTCGTAGGTCGCGCGCGCGTGCCACAGCGGATGCTCCAGGCCGAGGCCGTCGTCGATCCAGGGGGACGGGCTCAGGACGGTCGAGACGCCGAACAGGCGCAGGGCGGCGTCCGAGGCGTGGCGCGGGATGCGCCAGTTGCCCTCGGCTCCGAAGAGCGCGCCGTACAGCCGCTCGTAGCGCAGGATGCCGAGCGCGTCGTAGGTCGCGAGCAGCGGGACGCCGTAGGCGAGGTTCGCCTCCGGCGGCAGCGTATCCTCGCCGATCACGATCGCGTTGCCGCCTCCCCGTCCGAACTGCTCCTGAAGGCGCTCGATCCCGGGCGTGCGCGGATAGAAGAGTTCTTCCGGCGTCAGCGTGTTGTAGTCGCGCAGCAGCCAGCCGGTCTGCGCGAAGATCGCCGCGAGCACCGCGCAGCCCAGCACCAGCTCCGCCAGCCGCCCGCGCACCAGCCAGAGCGCCGCCGCAGCCGCCGCACCGGCGGCCGTGGTCCAGACGACGAAGCCCTGACCCTTCCGAACCCAGGCCGGGAATGCCGGATCCTCCACGTAGAAGCGCAGCGCCTTCGCCAGCAGCCGGTCCGCGCCGCTCAGGGCGAGCAGCGTGAGCCCCGCCGCGAGGACCAGCGTCAGGCCGGCCGCGGCCCAGTCCCGCCGCGCGCGCCGCCCGAGCGAGCGCTCGAGCGCGATCGCCGCGCAGACCGCGGCCGCGAAGAGCCCGAGGTGCTGGCTGCGGTTGCGCGGCGCGAGGTCGAGGGATGGGATGCGGTCGAAGAGCAGGTTGACGCCGAGCAGGTCGTAGGCGAATGCGATCCAGGTCAGCGCGAAGAGCCCGAAGCCGAGCGCGCGCCGGTCGCGCCACGCGAGGAGAATCGCGCTCGCGGCGAGCATCAGGACGAGCAGCCCGCCGTAGTCGCTGTTGGCCGCCTCGTAGTTGGGCGGCGGAACGTCCATGGCGAGGCTGTGCGGCCCGGAGGGCCTGCCCAGCAGGTCGGGAAAGGCGTGCAACGGCCAGTTGACCCTCGCCAGCGGCGTCTGGACGTTGCTTCGCACGACGAGCATCGCGCTGCGCTCGAGGTACTCCAGGAACGGCAGCACCTGCACCGCGCCGAGGCCGGCGCCGAGCGCCGCGGCGAGCAGGAGCAACGCCCCGCGGCGCTCCAGGCGCACGAGGGCCGCCCGGTCGTGGCCCTCGTCGCAGAAGAGCGCGACCAGGCGCACGAGCGCGTAGCCGCCGACCGCGATCGCGCAGAAGTAGAAGGGCTCGGGCTGGCCGGCCAGGAGGCCCAGGCCGAGCACGATGGCGACGCCGGCGAGCGGCCATGCGCACGGGCGGCCGGCGGCGAAGCGCTGCACCGCCCGCTCGACGAAGTAGAGCCCCGCGGGCAGGACGGCCGCGGCTCCAGAGTGCGGGTAGGCGAGCAGCAGCACGCTGTGCCCCGAGAACATGAACGCGGTCGCGCCCACGAGCGCCGGGAGCTGGCGCGTGCCCAAGGCCTTCAGGAACAGGAACGTGAAGAAGCCGAGCGCGAAGAGCTTCAGGAAGGCCGCCGCGATGAGCGCCTCGCGCACGCCGAGCACGTAGAACGGCAGGCTGAAGGGCGAGAGCACCGCCGACTGCGCGTTCGCCAGGTGCGGCGCGCCGCAGCCGTTGTAGGGGTTCCACAAGGGCATCCGCCCGCGCGCCAGCTCGGAGCGGTTGAAGGCGAGCCACGGCAGCATCTGCACCACCGGGTCGCTGAGCAGGAGGTTGCCGGGCTCGTGCCCCGGGTCCACCTGGAGCAGGCTTCCCGACTGGAGTAGATCGACGGTCGTGTAGTAGCTGTCGCCGTGGCGCGAGATCGGCGCCCACAGGAAGGCCAGGGCGAGCAGCGCGATCAGCAGCGCTCCTTGGAGGCTGGACGGCAGTGGTGCCGGCGCGCGCTCGCGTCCCAGCTGCGGGACGGGATCGGGAGGAGCGGGCACGAAAGGCCCCGCGGTCTCCTCCTGCTCCCCCGCGCGGTCGCGGAACCCGGCCCGCCGGCCGACCCCTCGCCCCACGTCCAACCGCCGCATTCTTACGTTTCCTTGACGGTAGGCAAGGCTCGGGGCGAGCCTTCGCCATCGGCATGGAGGCGTCGGGGGGTGGAGGGACGGCTACCGCCCGTCCCCTGCGGTGGGAACGGCGCAGAGCGGGGGCTGCCGGCGGTGGTGCCCGCCGAGCTCCTGCCATGCCTCGGCCACGGCCAGGAGGCGGCCCTCGCCGAACAGCCGGCCGGTGAAGGCGAGGCTGATCGGCGTGCCGTCCTCGCGCAGGCCCGCGGGCACGCACACGGTCGGGTGGCCGGTCATGTTCAGGCCCACCAGCGTGGCGCCGTGCGTCGTGGGGTGG
>DATKBQ010000367.1:0-9796 GCA_035546375.1 Planctomycetota bacterium
CTTCAGCACGCCCACCGCGCGCGGCGCGAGCGTGATCGTCAAGACGCGCCTGCGCAACCTGATCACCGGGCAGCTCCTCAACGAGTCGCTGCGGGCGGGCGAGAAGTTCGACGAGGTCGACCTCGAGCAGCACCCCTGCGCGTACATGTATTCCGACGGCAAGCACTTCCACTTCATGGACGAGCAGACCTTCGAGCAGTTCGAGCTCTCGCGCGAAGAGCTGGGGGAGTCCGCGCTCTACCTGAAGGATGGCCTGGAGGGCCTGCGCGCGATCCTGATCGACGGCAAGGTGACGAGCGTCCGCTTGCCGAACACGGTCGACCTCCAGGTGCTCGAGACCGACCCGGTCGTGCGCGGCGCGACGGCGACGGCGATGCTCAAGCCCGCCGTGCTCGAGACCGGCCTGCGCGTGCAGGTCCCGCCCTACCTGACCGTGGGCGAGATCATCCGCGTCGACACCCGCGACGGCCACTTCGTCGAGCGCGTGAAGTGATGAACTGTCTCCGCGATGGTTCACCTCTCTGGGGTCTTCAGGAGCTTGTGTGGGTATCAGGCCCCATCACGCCGACCGTCGCGGATCGAGGTGCTGGCTCGAGCTCGAGGAGCGTTCGCCACGGGTGGGTCAGCGCTCGCGTGCAGATCCGCGAACGAAGCTCGCGACCGTGGGCTCCGAGATTCGCACTTCGCATGGCACCTTGGTAGGCCGCCGACGAATGTCCGCGGATTCAAGTTCAGCGATGAGGGAGACAGCGCCTGCGTCGCCGAAGAGCGTGTCGATATCGCCTCGCGGCCCGCTCGCTCCATCATGCTCGTCCCGCCCCAGGAGGACTGACGCTCCGGCGCCCGCGCGCGTAACACCGAGCCGCGCTCCGGCGCCTCCTCGATCAGGGAGTGCCGCGGAAACTCGTGCGGCACTCCCTTGCCGCGGAACTGCAACAAGGTGTGCGACTCCGTATCACGGCAGTCGCAGCGGGCGATCCAAGACCACCTCCGCCAAGAACGAGCCGCTCCACAGCTCCTCGCCGTCCGCGACGGTGAGGGTCACCGGGCCCTCGGGCATGAAGCTCTCGACCTCGACGATGCCCGATGCACGCCGCAGGAACATCTCGCCGGTCGCCTCGCGCGAGTCGGTGCGGCTGGACCAGCGCACGGTGGCGGGGCCGCGCTCGATGGGGCCGTAGTCGATGCGCCAACGCGACGGAAGGGTGAGGTAGAGGACGCGCTCGTCCGGGCTGTCGGGTCCGACCATGAGCGGAGCGACCGCGGCCGCTTCCCCTTCGACCGCCACCGCCCGGACGAGCCGCTCGCCATCGGGCAGCGTCAGGCTCAGGGTGCCGTCGTCGCGAGTCGAGAGCGGCTTCAGCCGCGCCGCCGGCGAGATGGGCATCCAGCCGCCGAGCAGGGTGATCGAGCTCCGTAGGCCCCGACCGCTCTCGAACTGGACGGCGCGCAGGCGCACGGCGCGCAGCGCGACCCGGTGGACTCCGTCCTCGGCGTCGGCCGCGATCTCCTCGGAGAGGAGAGCCAAGGCTCCCGAGGGGCTCCGCGCGAGGAGAGAGAACGGACGCCGCTCCTGGCGCTGCAGGAGGAACCCGCCCGCGTCTCCGGCCACTGCCGAGAAGGAGACACGCGGGTCGGCGCGATCGACTCCAGTCAGCGTCCAGCCCGCGAGCGGCCGGCCCTCCTGGTCCTCGAGCCGGCCGCGGTAGGGGGCCGGCGGCCCGAGCCTGATCTCGAGCTCGCTCGCCTCGTGGACGCCGAGCTCGCGCCGATGCAGCGGCACGTTGTCCACGCCGTACACCGTGAGGCTGTAGTAGCCGGGCTCGGCGTGGAGAGACCCGGCGCGGCCCCGCTGGAGCGCTTCCTGGAATGACAGCGGGAAGCCAGCCGGCACGAGACCGGGCGGCGCCCACTGGACCTCCTGTCGCCCGTCGACGGCCCGGAGCACGACCCGCCCCTCCACGGGCTCGCCGGCAGCGTCGAACACGCTGACCCGCAGCGGCACGAGCCGCGGGACGATCACGGCGACCAAGCGCTCTTCACCGGCCTCGAGGACGAGCCGCTCCTCGGCCACCGACCCACCGCTGACGCTCGCCAGAAGCGCAATGGGCACGCCGGCGGGCATGCCCTCGATGCGCGCGCCGCGCTCGGCGGGCACCTCGATGCTGGTGGCCGGCAGCGCCACCGCTCCCCGCTCAATGCGCGCCGGCGCATCGAGGTCGACGTGCAGCGCGACGCGTCCGTCGTACGAGACCCCGTCCGAGTCCTCGATGCGCACCTCGAGCCGGGCGGCCGTCTCGAGCACGAGCGTCTGCGGCTCCAACGGGCCCTCGCCGATCGACAGACTCCGGATCTGCGGCGCCAGCCCGGCGGCCGAGGCCTCGAGCGACAGCGCTCCCGCGCGCGGCGGCAGTCCCCGCAGGACCGCAGTGCCGCCGGACGGCGTGAACGCGCGCCAGGGTTGCCAGGCCGGCTCGTCGTCCCGGGTGCGGATCCAGCTTGCCGTCACCTGCGCGCCCTCGACGGGGAAGTGCGGTGTGCGTAGGACCGTGACCTCAAGCTCCCGGCCCCGCTCCAGGGCGACCTCCAAGAGCACCGGACGCCCCTCGGGGATCGCGACGCGCGACCAGTGCGGCGCATGTCCCGCGGCCGCGATCGAGAGGTAGCAGACGTCGAGTTCACCCGGTGACAGCTCGCACTCGCCGAGCTCGTCGGTCATGTCGGAGCTCAGTTCCGTCGAACGATCCCCGACGAGCATGCAAGTCGCTCCGGCGAGGGGTGTGCCGTCGGCATCGAGGACGGTCAGCGCGAGGAGCCGCGCGCGGCGCAGCACCACGACTTCGAGCGCCGACGGGGCGAAGATGCGCCGGGACCATCGGAGGTGTTCGGGGTGGACCACCTCGAGCAGGCTGCCGGGAGCGGGTCCCTCTCCGGCTGCGAAGCTCAGCTCGATCAGGCCGTCGGAGCCGCTCCTGCCGAGCGCGGTTCCGCCGAGGCTCGCCTCGGCTCCGGCCACAGGCGCGCCCTCGCTGTCCTCGACCCGGATCGTCCAACGCGCGTCGACGCTCCGGCGGTCGGCGCGCGCCGACCCGTCCAGAGGAGCGGCCGGCGCCGGCGCGCCGCCTTCCGGCGCGCCGGGTCCCGGGCTGGCGGACGCAGGTCCTGGCACGCGCCGGCCCGGGAGCAAGAAGAGCACCGCCGCCGCTGCGGCGAGCGCAGCTCCGCCGAACACGACCCAACGCTTCATCGCGATGCCTCCTCGAGAATGTCGTAGGTACGGCGATCGATCGGACCGGGTCGCAGCGCGACGCGTATGGTCTCGAACCAGGAGTCGTACACGGCGCGCGAGGCCTCGTCCGGCAGGTCGAAGACGTGGCCCATCCGCTTGCGAGTCAGCCACTCCGAGTCCCAGAGCACGCTCACCGCCCCGTTGCCGCAGCCGGCTCCGAAGAGGCGCAGGCGATCCGACGGGAGGGGAACGCGATCCGCGCCCGGGACCGCCACCCGATCGAGGCTCCCGGAGAGGTCGAAGGCGTGCTCGCGCGAGCTCTCCGCGGCCTCGGACGGCAGGTGGAGATAGAAGTCGAAGGCGGAGAGCCAACGCTCGAGTGCCGGCAGGTGGACGTGGTCGGATCGCACGAAGAGGAGCAGCCGGCCGCCGGACTCGACCAGTTCAGCCATCGAAGGAGGAGCCGGCTCGCTGGTGCGGACGCACACCGCACCGTGCTCGTCGACACGCATCCGGCGCGAAGCATCGAGTTGCGCATCCCGACCGAACCGGCTCGGGCTTCGATCGTCCAACTTGATTGCGCGGACATTTCGCGGAGACGTGCCAGGGAGCGGCCGTCCGAGCACCCCGACGATGGCAAGCAAGGGCATCGGAAAGAACCGCGTCGCATCCTGTCCCAGTGTTGCAGAGGCTGGCTCTCGCCGAGCATCCAGGAGGCTCTGGGGTTTCCGTCGCGTCAGCGTCGCTTACGCGCCCAGCCACGCAAGACGGAATTCTGTGGCGAGGCGCTCGAGGGGTCGGTGAGCAGCCGAGGTGGGTAGGCCACCCACACGAATGCCTGAAGCCCCACACTTCGAGGTACACGCCGCTTACACGTTGCGCGTGTAAGCGGCGTGTACCGCATAGTGGTGAACCATCGCGGAGACAGTTCATCGGAGTCAGTCCGTCAGCTCGAGGAGCTTCAGGACGGTGCGCCAGTTGCGCAGTGTGCTGGTGGTGCCGAGGGTGGAGTCGATGTAGGCGTTCGTCAGCTTGGTGCGGGCGGTTCCGTTCGGCAGGTGCAGGTAGAGCTCGCGGCCGCGCAGGGCGAAGGAGTCGCCGGGCGAGCGGCGGGGGTCGAGGGCGGAGCGGCGTGCGCGGTGGGGCAGGTCCGCGAGGAAGGCGACGTGCAGCGAATCGGGCGCGGCGCCGGCCTTCAGGAAGGGGTTGGCGGCCGCGGCGCGGCGCAGCTCGGCGGAGCTGCGGAGCACGATCGGGGGTCGGATGCCGAAACGCTCGGCGATCCTGGTCGGCACGAGACCGGGGATGCGCTCCGCCATCTCGGAGCTCGCGGTGAAGACGATGTTTCCGCTCTGGATGTAGGTGCGCACGTCTGCGCATCCGGTGCGGGAGAAGATCTCGGCGAGGGCGGCCATCGGAAGCACGTTCTTGCCTCCGACGTTGATTCCGCGCAGCAGGGCGACGTAGACGCTCGCGGCGCTGGAGCCCGAGCTGGTCCGCTGCCTCGCCACCGTTCGTTCCCGCCCGGCTCAACCCTTCGGAGCCGTGCGCTCCAGCCGCGAACGCCAGAGCGCTTCCAGCTCCGGCAGCATCGGCCACTGCTCGGCGCACAGCGCGAGGTAGAGGGTCACGTCCTCCGGGTCGAAGCGCGCGTCGAGGTCTGCGACCGCGGCCTCGACCTTCGCGGGATCGGGCCGGTTGTGGTCGAGGTCCTCGAGCATGCCGTCCTCGTGGCGCACGCCGGTGGCGTCGAGGAAGCCGGTGACGAGCTCCTTGCGGTGCTTGAGCAGGTACGTGCCGAACAGCTCGTAGCACAGCTCGGCATGGCGGCGGCCCATCAGGATCGCGCGCGCCTTCTTCGCGCGCGCCGGCATCGCCAGCTTGCGGATCGCTTGGGGCCGGAACTTCATCAGCTTGGCGACCTCGCCGTCCAGCGGCCCGAAGCCGTTCTGGGCGAGCGACTCGTAGATCTCGAGGAAGCGCGGCTCGCTCAGCCGCTCGAGTTGCTCGATGACCTTCATGGCACCTTCATGGCTCCCTCACGGCCGAGGAGTGTAGCCTCCGAGCCTCAACCCGTAAGGATGTCCGCCACCGTGCGCGGCCGCGAGAGTAAGCGAATCGAGCGCCGCAGCGACAGGAAGAGATGCGCGTAGGGCGCGGCGAAGATCAGCCAAGCCGCTGCGAGGAACAGCATGTGGTCGGCGAGGATCGCTTCCAGGCCGCGTCCTGGCTCGCGCGCCCAGATCCGCCCGCTGGCGATGGCGAGGACCAGCGCGGCGAGCTGGACCAGGAACAGGCGCCGCGTCAGGATCCACGAGCGGCTGTGCCAGCGCGGGCTGCTGCGGTCCCAGATCCACAGCATGCCGGTGCAGAGTGCGACCATCGCCGCCGCTGCGATCACCAGCCGCGCCGCGGCGAGCCGCGACGTATCCGCCAGCTCCAGGAACGAGGCGAGTCGGAACGCGAGCTCGGCCGCCCACAGCGCGAGGAAGAGGAGCAGCGCGTAGCCGTAACGGCCGGAGATCCGAGCACGCGCCAGCTGCACCGCGGCGACGAGGAGCGCCGCCGCTCCGATCACGCCCATCGCGCGGCAGATGGCCTCGACGCGCAGCGTCTGGGCCAAGCCTGCCAGGGAGGGCGCGGACAGGAGCGCGGGCACGCCGACCGAGATCCCGAGAAACGCGAATCCTGAGACCAACCCGGGCAGCGCGCCGCGCAGCGCCTTGCGGTTCGAGTCGTAGCCCATCGGCGCGCGCGCATCGTGCGCGACGCCGCTCCGCAGGTCAACAAAGCGGCGTCAGCTCCCGCCCTTGGGCGAGCTCGTGCGCACGGTCTTCGGCTTGGCCTTCACCGGAGGCATGCGCTTCTCCCGGCGCAGCGTCGGGCGCACGACCTTCTCAGGCAGCTCGAGCGACACGGCCTCGCGCTTCTCCGCCGAGCGGAAGATCGCCTGCACGATGGCGACGTCGATCAGGCCTTCGCGGCCCGAGGGCTCCGGCTGGCGGTCCTCGAGCACGCACTCGGAGAAGTAGACCAGCTCCGCAGCGAACTGGTCGCGGCGCGGGTACACCTTCTCGCGCGTGCGACCTCCGATCGTCAGGTGGTGGACCAAGTCCTTCGTGTAGCTGTATGCGGGCTCGACGCGCAGGTCGCCCTTCGTGCCGACGATGCGGAACGACGAGATCTCCGACGCGTTGAAGCTGACCGCGAACGTCGCCAGGCGCTCGCCGGGAAAGCGCAGCACCGCGCCGGCCAGCTCCTCGACCTCCTCGAAGCGCGGGTCGTCGCCGCGCGCGGTCAGCGCCGTGACCTCCACCGGCTCGTCGCGGAAGAGATAGCGCGAGGCATTGACGCAGTAGATCCCGATGTCGAGCAGCGGGCCGCCGCCCAGGTGTCGCTTCAGCCGGATGTTGTCCTCGTCCTCGACCTGCATCGTGAAGGTGGAGTTGAAGAGCCGCACCTCGCCCAGCTTGCCCGAGCGCGCGAGCTCGGCGGCCTGCAGGTTGGCGCGCTCGAAGTGCAGCCGGTAGGCGGTCATCAGCTTGACCCCGGCTTCCTCGCAGGCGTCGAGGATCTCGCGGCAGGCCAGCTCGGTCGACTCGAGCGGCTTCTCGCACAGGACGTGGACGCCCGCCCGGGCGGCGGGGACGGCGAAGTCGCGGTGCAGGCTGTTGGGCGTCGCGATGAAGACCGCGTCGACCTCGCCGCTTTCGAGACACTCCTCGTAGGTCTCGTAGGTGAACGTGCGCTCGACCTGGTACTTGCGCGCGAGCTTCTTCAGCTTCGCCTCGTCGTCCGAGACCAGCGCGGCGAGCACGGAGTTCTTCTTCGCGTGCTCGAAGGCCGGCAGCGCCGCGACCTGCGCGATGTGGCCCAGCCCGACGACGGCGTAGCGGACCTTGCGGTGTCCGTCGCCGCCGGCGGGCGACTTCCGTCCCGTCGATTTCGCCATGGCCGCCTCCCGGGAGCGGACGCCGCGTCGCGCTCGCTCCCTCGAGCCGAACTCGACGGTGACGGGGCCTGGGGATTGCGACGCCCTCCGGCCGGGCGGGCGGCCCGGACCGGCGCCGGGACTAGCCGTGGTGCTGCGGCTCGGCCTGCGCCGGGGCCTCGGAGGTGTCGGGCTCGCGCTCGCCCTCGCGCTCGAGGTAGGTGTAGGAGGCGAGACCCGCCTCGTAGCGGCGCTGCAAGAGGGCCGACTCCTCGAAGGTCATGCGCCCCTCCTCGAGCGAGCGCTCGATGTGCCGGCGCAGGCGCGTCAGGAGGTCGTCCTCGAAGTACTCGACGTACGAAAGGACCTCCTGGATCCGGTCGCCGCGCACCACGTGGCTCAGCCGCGGCCGGTCCTGCTCGTCGAGGTCGACGTGCACGATGTTCGGGTCGCCGAAGAGGTTGTGCATGTCGCCCAGGATCTCCTGGTAGGCGCCGACCAGGAAGAAGCCCAGGTAGTAGGGATCGTTCGGCCGCAGCGGGTGCAGCTCGAGCGTGCGCTTCACGTCGCGCAGATCGATGAAGCGGTCGATCTTGCCGTCGGAGTCGCAGGTGATGTCGGCGATCACAGCGCGGCGCGTCGGCTGCTCGTTCAGCCGGTGCAGCGGCAGCACCGGGAAGAGCTGGTTGATGGCCCACGAGTCCGGCAGCGACTGGAAGACCGAGAAGTTGACGAAGTAGGTGTCCGCCATGTCGCGCTCGAGGTTCGCGAGGTCGTCGGGCACGTAGGTCATCGTGCGGATGATGCGCAGGATCTTCTGGCAGGTGCGCCAGAAGAACTCCTCGACCCGCGCGCGCTCGCGCAGTGAGAGCTGGCCGACGTTGAACAGCATCATCGCCTCGTCGCGGAGCTGCTGCGCGTCGTGGTAGGACTCCTGGAAGTTCTTCGCGCTGACCACGTCGCAGACGCTGGCGGCGTTGCCGATGATCTCGTGCTCGTCGGGGCCGGGCGGCTCCGGGGCGCCGTTCGCGGCGTAGTCGGAGACGCCGAGCACCTCGGTCACGAGCACCGCGTGGTGGGCGGTGAGCGCGCGCCCGGACTCGGTGATGATCGTCGGCTGCTCGATCTCGGCCTCGGCGCAGGCCTCCGAGAGGTGGTAGACGACGTCGCGCGCGTACTCGTGGATCGAGTAGTTCATGGACGACTCGAAGTTCGTGCTCGAGCCGTCGTAGTCGACGCCCAGCCCGCCGCCGACGTCCATGTACTGCACGCGCGCGCCCATCCCGTGCAGCGCGACCAGCGTGCGCGTCGCCTCGCGCAGGGCGTTCTTGATGGCGCGGATGTCGGTGACCTGGCTGCCGACGTGGAAGTGCAGGAGCTGCAGGCAGTCCAGCCGCCCCTCGGCCTCGAGGGTTTCGACCACCTCGACGATCTGGCGCGTGGTCAGGCCGAACTTCGAGCGGTCGCCGCCGGACTCGCTCCAGCGCCCCGAGCCGCGGCCGCCGAGCTTGGAGCGCACGCCGATCACGGGGCGGGTGTCGAGGCGCCGCGAGACGGCCAGGATCGTGGCCAGCTCGGAGAACTTCTCGACCACGATGATCGGCAGGAGGCCGAGCTTGCTGGCGAGCAGCGCGGTCTCGATGTAGTCCTCGTCCTTGTAGCCGTTGCAGATGACCAGCGAGCCGCCGTGGGCCTGCAGCGCGATCGCCGCGAGCAGCTCGGGCTTGCTGCCGACCTCCAGGCCCATCCCGTGCCGCCGGCCTTCCTCCAGGAGCGCCTCGACCACGTGCCGCTGCTGGTTGACCTTGATCGGGTAGACGCCGCGGTACGGCGCCTTGTAGCCGAACTCCGAGCGCGCGGCGTTGAAGGCCTGGTTCAGCTCGCGCACGCGCGCGCGCAGGATCCCGTCGAAGCGGAGCAGGATCGGCGTCGAGATCCCCCTCCGGAGGATCTGGGCGATCAGCTTGTGGAGGTCGATCCCGGGGCTGCCGGGGCGGTCGGGACCCTCGGGCGTGGCCTCGACGCTGCCTTCGGCGTTGACGCGGAAGTACCCGCGGCCCCAGTTGGGGACGTTGTAGAGGCTTTCGCTGTCGAGGTGGGTCCAGGGCATGGCGGTCTCTTGGATCGGAGGGGGCGGGATTATAGGCAGGCTTTTGCGGTCGACAGCCCCTGAGGAGGCAATTCTTGTCGCGCGGGGCGGCGAGCCGAGCCGCCTGCGAGGGATCGAGCGCGTTGCGCTTCGGAGATCACCGACCTGCCGGCGGGCGTGACAGCCGAGGAGGCGCGCGAGGGCGAGCGAGCGGGCCATGGTCGCGGCGCCGGCGCCGGAGCCGGACGCCGGCGTCAGTCTAATCCCGCCGGGGGCGGCACGTTAGAATCGTCCGCCCCGTGCCGAGATCGTCCCCCAGCGAGGCTCTCGAGGCGATCCGCATCGCCGAGGCCGCGGAGCGCTTGCGCGGCGTGGTCCGCCGCACGCCGCTCGAGCCCTTCGATGCCGGCGACGGGCGAGTCGAGCTGCGCCTCAAGCTCGAGTGCCTGCAGGAGACCGGCTCGTTCAAGGCGCGCGGAGCCTGGAACCAGGTGGCGCAGCTCACGCCCGCCGAGCGCGCCGCCGGCGTGGTCACCACCAGCTCGGG
>DATKBQ010000368.1:0-2604 GCA_035546375.1 Planctomycetota bacterium
GACGCCCGCGGGCGGATCGCGCCCGGCCAGGGCGGCTTCGATTTCCTGACCGACGTCGCGCGCTAGCCCGGTTCATTCACCAGGCGGCGAGCGAAACGTCGCAAATGGCGGTGGATGCAAGGCAGGCGACGGAGGGCACCGTAGACGACCTTGACAGGTCGTCGAGGAGCCTGACCGAGCCTAACGCAGCAGGCGCCGGCAGTTGCGGCGTTGCAGCCGGCGGCTGGTGAATCACCCGGGCTAGGTCAGCGTCACTCCCCGCGGATGCCGTACTTGCGCATCCGCCGCCAGAGCGTCGTGCGGCTCACCCCGAGCTCGCGCGCGGCCTCGTCCAGCCGTCCGGGATGGCGATGCACCGCCCGCAGAACAAGCTGGTGCTCCCAGTCGCCCAGGTGGTGCGAGATCGGCGCCGAAGCTGCGGTGGTGGCGAGGCTCGACTGGCGCAGGCTGCGCTCGAGCGCTTCGCGCCGCAGCGTGCCGTCCGGCGACAGCGTCGCCGCATGCCTCAGCACCGCGAAGAGCTGGCGCACGTTGCCGGGGAAGTCGTGGCCGCGGAGCAGGTCGATCGCTTCCGGCGCGAAGCGAAGCATCTGGCCGTGCTCGAGCGCGTACTGGTCGACGAACACCGAGACCAGGCCCGGCAGGTCCTGCGAGCGCAAGCGCAGCGGCGGCATCGTGATCGTTACGCAGTCGTTGAGCACCGCCAGCTCCGGAGCCAGCCGGCCGTCGGAGAGTAGCTCGCTCAAGGGCGCGCTCGCCGAGACGATCAGCCGCGCCCCGAGCGGGACCTCCTCGCGGTCGTCCTCGCGGGCGAAGCGACGGCTGCGCAGGGCCGCGGCCAGTTTCGCTTGCACCGGATGCGGAAGGGCCTCCACGCGGCGCAGGTGCAGGCTGCCGTCCTGCGCGCGTTCCAGCGCGCCGCGCTGCAGCCGCTGCCCGTCCTCCCTGCGCCCGAAGATCGCAGCGCCGACGCCCTCGCGCGCCTCGGAGCCGCAGTCCACGCACAGGAAGGTGCCGTCGCGGCGCGGGCTCTGGTAGTGGACCGCGCAGGCCAGGAAGCGCAATCCGCTGCCGGGCTCCCCGTAGAGGACCACCGGATCCTGGCTGGTGCTGATCCGCGCCAGCGCGGACGCGACGCCCATCATGCGCGGCGAGACGGCGACCAGGTTGTGGCGGTCGTAACGCGAGCGCAGCTCGCTCTGCAGCGAGTGCACCTCCGCCTCCAGCTTGCGTCGCTGGAGGATCGCGCGGATGCGCGCGACGAGCTCCTTGGGCTTGAGCGGCTTGGTCACGTAGTCCGCCGCGCCCTGGGCCAGCGCATCGATGGCGCCGTCGACCGTGCCGAAGCCGGTCATGATGATCACGTCGGTGCCCGGGTGGCAGCGCCGCACCTCCTTCAGGAGCTCGAGGCCGCCCATTCCCGGCATGTGCAGATCGCACAGGACCAGCCCGTGGGGCTCGTGCTCGAGGACCGCCAGCGCGCTCCGGCCGTCGAGGGCTTGGGAGACGTGGAAGCCCTCGCGGGCGAGCACGTCGGCGACGACCTCGAGCACGATCGGCTCGTCGTCGACTACAAGGATCCGGTCCAGCATGTTCCTCCGGCGGGGACGGTCCTGTCGCGGAGGCTTCGCCGGGCGAACGGACCGCAGCAGGACGCGCGAAGGGGCATCACCTCCGCAGCTCGCATCGGACGAAGCGAACCGCAGCCGGAACCCCGAAGGCGCAAGGATTATCCCCCGTTTCCTCGGGATGTTGCAAGCCACCGTGCAGCCGGCAACGCAGCCTGGCGGATTCCGAGGGGCCGGGAGGAGGCCCGGAGCGCGGCCTGCGCCTATTCTTCCTCGTCCTCGGACCGCGCGGCCGAGTCGGCCCCGCGCCCGCGCCTCGACACGCCCTCGAATCCATTGTCGCGCATGCGATCGAGGCCGGCGAGGAACGCCAGCGTGGAATTCGCGAGGTCCGAGCGCCCGTGGCTCATCGCCAGCTGGGCGAACTTCCGCAGGTTGCGCTGGAGCTTCGGAATCTGATTGAGGACGGCTTCGTCCGGCCGATCCTTCTGCAGCATTCGCTGCTTCACGGCCTCGATCCTCGCCTCCAGCTCGGCAATGCGCTCCTCGTCGGATCGGCGGCGGTATTCACGCTTGGCAGTCATGGTCATCCGGAACGTTCCTGGCCCGCAGGTGCGCGGGCGAAAGCGGATCGGTCTCTTCGAGCGGGATGGCTCTCCCGCGGCCGAACCTGGGCGGACTCCCCTGCCGGGGGAAATCGTTCGACTCTCGAATCTAGCCCTGGTTGCACCCCGCGACAATCGGATTCCGGAAGGCCGGCGGGCCGGAACGCAACTCGAACACCTCCAGCGCATCCCGTGAGCGGCCCTGTGAGCGGCATCAGGGGGGGCCCTCGCCCCGGGCTATCCGGCTCTACCCCACCCCGAAGATCCTCGCTGCCCGCTCCGCGAGGGGGCCTGCCGGGTACCCTCTGCCCCCCAGCCGTGCACCAGGACATCGAGCGCGTGCTCTTCGACGAGGAGCAGATCGAGGCCGGGATCGAGCGGGTCGCCGCCGAGGTGACGCGGTTCTACCGCGGCCGTCCGTTCACCGTGGT
>DATKBQ010000369.1:0-2203 GCA_035546375.1 Planctomycetota bacterium
CACTCTGTGGCCGGCCAGGAAGTAGAACTTTGACTACGACTCAAAAGTTGCCCAATTGGCTCAGCGCCGGTTCGCGGCGAGCTCGATCGCGAGCAAGACGGCGGACACGGTGAGGGCGGCGAGGGCGGAGTCGATCAGGCGCGCGGCGAGGACGGCGACGATCGTCAGCACCAGCGCCATGGCGATCAACAGGACGCCCAGGTCCTGGGGCGCGCGCACGGCGTCGGGGGGCGACGAGAGCGGCAGGTCGGCGACGCAGCGCGGGTAGAGGAAGCGCACGACCAGGAGCGTCGCGAGGAAGGCCGGCAGCGCGAGGCGCAGCGCCGCGGCGCCGCCCGCGTAGACCCAGCACAGGGCGCCGAGCAAGAGGTAGAGGGGAACGACGAAGCGCACGACGACGGCCTTGAGCGCGCCTGCGTGGATCGCCGCCGGGCTCGCCGGCGCGGTCTCGAGCAGCCAGCGGGCATCGAAGGACGCTGTCGCCGGCACGTGCGCGACGAGGATCGGAAGGTACAAGCCGGGCGTGAAGAGGAGCAGGGCGAGCAGACCTTCGCGGGCGCCCTCGCCCTCGCCGCGCGCGCCCAGCGCGAGGAACGCGAGCGGCACCGCGACCAACGGATAGGTGCGGATCACGAACTCGCCTTCGCGCGGAAGCGCCTCGTAGACCAGCTCGAAGCTCGCGCGCTCTCCGCGGCGAACCCATGTACGTCCGGCGAGTCGCCGCAGCGGCTCGAGTAGGAGCGCGAGCAGCGAGCGGCCCTTGCTAGGCCGCGGATCCTTCGCGGCAGGCACCAAGAGCAGCGCGAGCGCCGCGGCCAGCGCACAGGCCGGCGCCGCCCACCTCCAGCCCCAGGGCAGCGGCCCAGGCGCGATCACCGCCGCGAACCAAGCCGGAGGCCAGACCGCCAAGTCCGGCGCGCCGGGCGAAAGCGGGCCGCGGGCTCCTGCCAGCGCCCCGATACGGCTCGGCCCAATGACCAAGGCGATGATCACGCCGGCGAAGAGCGCCGTCTGGACCAGGACCAGGAGCGCTCGCGCGCGGCCGCCGAGCGCCGAGCGCAGGACCAGCAGCGCAGCCGCGATCGAGAGCGCCTGCGCGAGCCCCGCAGCGACGAGCGCCAGCCGGCCTCCGAAGCCGAGCTCGGCCGGCGCGAAGGCTGCGGCGGGCAGCAGGGATCCCGCCGACAGCACCGCGAGCACGGTCAAGAGGTGCAGCACGCGTGCCAGATGCAGCTCGTGCGGCCGTGCCGGCAACGCGCGGGCCCAGTCTCCCGCCTCGTCTACCCCCAGAAGACCCGCCAGCTCGCCGAGCAAGGGCAGCGACACCAGCGCGGCGCTGACCGACAGCGCGACGACGCCGTAGGCGAAGGGAGGCGTCACGTCGCGCACGAGCGCGCACAGGACCGCAGCCAGCGCGGCGTGCACGAACAGCGCGGCCACCGGCAAGCGGGCTTCCGCGCGCTGGGCCGAGAGCCGCGCCCGGAGCAGGATGAGAATGCGGCGTGCCACGGCGCGGGTACAGTACGCGCGGTGGTGTCCGTGTTCATCCCCGGCCCCGCCGGCAGGCTCGAAGCGAGCCTCTGGCTCCCCAAGGACGGCTCAGCGCCGCGCGCCGGCGCCGTGGTGTGCCATCCCCATCCGCTGCACGGCGGCACGATGCACAACAACGTCGTGTTCCGCACCGCGCGCGGGCTGCAGACGGCCGGGCTCGCCGTCCTGCGCTTCAACTTCCGCGGCGCCGGCAAGAGCGAGGGCGCGCACCACGGGGCCGGCGGCGAGGTGGAGGACGCGGCCGCGGCGTTGGACGAGCTGGAGCGCCGCTTTCCCGAGCTCGAGCTCTGGGCCGCGGGCTTCTCCTTCGGCGCGCGCACCGCCGCAGCGCTCGCCCTGCGCGACGAGCGCGTCGCGCGCCTGCTCGCCGTCGCGCTGCCCTGCCGCGCCTACGACTGCTCGTTCGTCCGCGAGGTGCGCCAGAGCGGGCTCATCCTCCTCGGCGAGCGCGACGACTTCGGGACGCTGCGCGACCTGCGCGAGCGCGTCGGCGACCTGCCCACGAACCTCGAGGTCGACGAGATCCCGCTCGCCGATCACTTCTTCCGCCGCGCCACCCCCGAGCTGGAGCGGCGCGTGCGGCGCTGGGCCGAGCGGGCGCTGGGAGTCGAGCGATGAGCCCGAGCACCGCCTATCCCTCCGACAAGCAGCC
>DATKBQ010000370.1:0-4236 GCA_035546375.1 Planctomycetota bacterium
CCGCCGCGGCCCTCTGCCGCCGCCGCGCCGCTCAGGCGTGACCCGTGGTCGCGCCGGGTATCCGGTACGCCTCCGGCGCCGGCCGCACGGCGCGCGCGAAGTGCAGCGGTCGCCGCAGGCCGCCGGGTCCGGGCGCCGGGCGCGCGAGCGCGACCCACTCGCGGTAGACCTGCATCGAGAGCGCGGTGTCGACCACCACGTCGCCGTAGAAGTCGCCGTCGCGCGCCCGCTCCACGGTGACGCGCTGGTGCCAGCAGTGCATGCCGGAGATGGGATCCGGCTGCACCGGGAACGTCAGGTTCTGGTGGACGCCGCCGTCGCTCCACCAGATGCGCTTGGAGTCCGGATCGGCGGACTCGAACGGGCGGATCCCCTCGATGCGGCGGAAGCGGAAGCGGCCGGGGGCGATCTCGTCGCGGCGCACGAGCGCGCTGGCCCAGCCGGCGCCATCGGGATGGAGGCGCCAGCGGCCGAGGTGATGGGAGCAGGCGACGACGCCCGGGCGCATGCCCTCGGTGACCCAGACCTTGTTCACGAAGTGGCCGATGCGCGTCGTGACGCGAACGAGGTCGCTCGAGGCGAGGCCGATCTGCTCCGCGTCCTCGGGGTGGATCCAGACGGGGTTCGTGTTCGAGAGCTCGTAGAGCCACTTCGAGTTGGACGAGCGCGTGTGGATCAAGGTCGGCAGGCGGAAGGTCGGCACGAGCGCATACTCGCCCTTCGCCCGGTCGAGGTGGCGGCGGTGTACGTGGCTCTCGATGTAGCCGGGCAGCGCGTGCTCGGGCCAGCCCCATTCGGCGAGCGTGCGCGAGTAGAGCTCGCAGCGCCGCGACGGCGTGTTGAAGCCCGCGCGCGCGGAGCCGTCCGCGACGATCCCGATCGCCTTGCCGGCCTTCGTCACCGTGCCTGCGGGGTCGACATCGGTCCCCTCCAGCTCGTCGGCCGCGAGCTTCTTCGCGTGGCCCTCGTAGGTCCCTTCCTGCACGAGGAACGCGCCGTAGCGGCGCATGTACTCGAGCGGCGTCAGGCCCTTCTTCGCCGCTTCTTCCGGAAGGCCGGGCACCGAGTTCTCGAAGATCCAGCGGTAGTACTCGTCGACGCTGATCCGCTCGCCCTTGCGGTAGGGCGACTCGTACCAGCGGCGCACGCCGAGACTCCCGTCGGGATCGATCCGCCACGAGAGCGCGATCCAGAACTCGTCCTCCTCCCAGACCTCGCCGGGGTTCGCCTGGTGGGTCCACTCGAGCTTCTCGCCCAGGCGCTCGCGCGCGACGCGCAGGACCGGCTGGCGGAAGCCGACCCATTTCGCCGCGTGGGTCTCCTGGCTCATCAAGTCGTGGCGCTCGGCGCCCAGGCCCATCGGCAGTACGTAGTCGGCGTACTGCGCGGTCTCGCTCCAGATCGGCGTGAGCGCGGCGTGCAGGCCGATCTTCGACTCGTCGCGCAGGACCTGCTCCCACAGGAGCCCGTCGGGGTTGGTCCAGACCGGGTTGTAGACGCGCGTGAAGTACACGTCGAGCTTGCCGCGGCCCTCGAGCAGCATGTGCGGCAGGAGGTACGAGAGCTCGTGGTGCGAGAGCGGCCACTCGCGCGGGTAGAGCAGCTCGTTCCACACCGACTGCGCCGGCGGTCGCAGGAAGGGCGGCGGGACGAACTTGTCCTGGGTGTTGAGGTTCGTGCCGCCGCGCGCGCCGATCGAGCCGACCAGGGCGCACAGGAATTCGAGCGCGCGCGCGACCTGCCATCCGCCGAGGTTGCCGGAGGCGGCGTTGCGCCAGACGTGGCTCGCGAAGGCGCTGCCCGCGGCGCCGATGGCGCGCGCGAGGTCGACGATCGTGCCGGCGGGAACGCCGCACTCGGCCTCGGCCGCCTCGGGCGTTGCGTAGGCGTAGTGGCGGATCAGCTCGTCGACGAAGCGCTCGAAGCTCTCGGGAGCCCCCGGCGCGAGCTGCCGCAGGCTCTCGCGCCAGTTGACCCAGGTCTCGAGGAACTCGCGGTCGTAGAGGCGCTCGATCAGGATCACGCGCGCCATGGCGAGGAGCAGCAGCGCCTCGGTGCCCGGCCACGGCGCGAGCCACCAGTCGGCCATCGAGGCGGTGTTCGAGAGCCGCACGTCGACCACGGCGAGCTTCGCGCCCTTCATCTTGCCGTCGATGATCCGCTGGGCGTGCGGGTTGAAGTAGTGGCCGGTCTCGAGGTGCGACGAGAGGAGCAGGATCAGCTTCGCGTTCTCGTGGTCGGGCGAGGGCCGGTCGGCGCCAGTCCAGAGCGCGTAGCCGAGCCGAGCGGCCGCCGAGCAGACGTTGGTGTGCGAGTTGTGGCCGTCGACGCCCCAGGACTGCAGCACGCGGTCCATGTAGCCGTCGTGGCCCGGCCGGCCGACGTGGTACATGACCTCGGTGCGGCGCTCCTCGATCAGCGCGCGGCGGATGCGTCCCGCCAGCTCGTCGAGCACCGCGTCCCAGCTCGTGCGCTCGAAGCGCCCGGAGCCGCGCGGCCCGACGCGCTTCATCGGGTACAGGATCCGCCCGGGGTCCTCGATCTGGTTGAGCGTCGCCGGTCCCTTGGCGCAGTTGCGCCCGCGCGAGCCGGGGTGGTGCGGGTTGCCCTCGAGCTTCTCGATCTTCATCGAGTCGCGATCGACGTAGGCGACGAGTCCGCAAGCCGCCTCGCAGTTGAAGCACGTGGTCGGCACGAGCATGTAGCGCCGCTCGACCTTGCGCGGCCACGCGGCGGCGTCGTACTCGGTCCAGTCGTCCCAGCGATCCATCGGCGGGAACGACTCGAGCGGCGTGACGCGCAGGGTCAGCGGATCGTGGGGGCTCAAGGCGACCTCAAGAGAGTGGCGGGAGCTGCCCGGCGCGCACGTACGCGTGCTCCCACGCGAAAAGGCCGATCAGGACCGGCAGCCAGACCAGGCTCGGGACGGTGGCGAGGAGCGCGCTCGGAACCAGGAACCCGAGCACCAGCGCCAGCCAGAAGCCGTTCATGCCCCACAAGCGGACCGTACCGAGGAATGCCGCGCCCTGGCGGGCGTTGTCGGTCGCGTGGCGGCCGAAGCGCTCGAGCAAGACGAGTAGCGCGTGCAACGCGAGCGCACCCGCCGTGAGCACCATCAGCGGACGGCTCTGCGGCGCGAACGCGAGCAGAACGGTGCCCCCGCACAGCAAGGCCTGTACGAGCAGGTGCGGCAGCAGGAGCTTCGACTGCCACAGGTCGCGCCCCTCGCACTGATCGAACAGGAACGCCGTGTAGCCGGCGACGCCGAGGGCGAGCAGCGCGCTCGGCCAGCGCAGGACGTCCGCGGCGGCGTCCAGCCCGAGCCAGCGCAGCCCGAGCGTCGCGGCCACCGTCGCAGTGAAGGCCATCAGGATCCAGGCCCCCTTCACGAGCCAGCTGCGCGTGTTCGGGCGCGTGATCAGCGTGAAGAACTTCATCGGGCGGTGCAGGTCCTCGACAAGCAGGAAGGTCGTGACCCCGGTGAAGGCGAGCGCGAGGACCTCCGGGGCCCAGCGCGCCGCCCAGCCTCCCAGGCCGAGCAGGCCGGCGAACGGCGCGAGCAGCGCCGCGCCGGCGGCGACCCCCTTGGTCAGGAGGTAGAGCGCGACCGGCCAGCGCCACTGCACTTCGTGGCCCGCGTCGAGCACCGTGCGCGTGTCCGGCGCGAGCGGCAGCGAGTCGGGCCAGGGCTCGGGTTTCGAGGGCGGGCGCTCGCTCCAGAGGTAGGTCTCCGGCCGCTCGGCCAAGCCGGGCTGCAGCGAGGTCGGCTCGACGCCGAGGTAGTGGACATTGGGCCCCGTGCGTTGCTCGGGCCGGCGGACGAGCGTGCCGCCGGCGGCGACCATCTGCGCGATGCGGCTCGCGGGGTCGTGTAGGTCGCCGGCGACGATCGCCTGCTCGGGACAGACGATCACGCAAGCCGGCTCGAGGTTGCGCTCGATGCGGTGGGCGCAGAAGTGGCACTTCTCGACCGCCCCGGAGTCCTCGTTGAGGTAGATGGCGTCGTAGGGGCAACCCTGCATGCAGGCGCGGCAGCCGATGCAGACGTCGCGGTCGAGGTCGACGATGCCGTCGGCTCGCTTGGAGAGCGCGTTGACCGGGCAGATGGTGACGCACGGGGCCGAGGTGCAGTGGTTGCAGCGCAGGATCGCGAAGTGGCGGCGGATGGAGGGGAAGCGGCCTTTTTCCGTGTACTTGACCCAGGTGCGGAAGCTGCCGAGGGGGACGTCGTTCTCG
>DATKBQ010000371.1:0-2775 GCA_035546375.1 Planctomycetota bacterium
TGAGCCGAGAACAGTCCGGGGAGTCGATGCCGATCGGTGTCGCCCTGGTGCTGATCGGCGTCGGGACGGCCTGGGCCGCCCGGCGCCAGGGCGGCGAGCTGGTCGCCCAGCTCGCCGGCGTCTCGTCGCTCGTCATCGCCCTGCTCGTGCTGATCGGCCGCGCGTACAGCGCGAAGCCACTCTACGAGCTTGCCGGCACCCTGCCGGCCCGCCCCGGCGCGGCGCTCGGCTGTGCGCTGCTCGCGCTGGCGCTCCTCCTGGGTCGACCCGAGTACGCGCTCTCGCGCGTGCTCGCCGCACGCACGCTCGGTGCCGACCACTTGCGCCGAGCCCTGCCGGCGCTTCTCGCGGTGCCGCTCGCCACCGGCCTGCTGACCCTCGCTGGCCTGCGCGCCGACTGGTACGGAGTCTCCGTCGCGTTCGCCCTCTTCACGCTGCTCGCGATGCTCGCGCTCGCGCTGCTGGGGGCCGCCAGCGCGCGGCGGATCGATACGATCGCCGGCGAGCGCGCCGCGCTCGAGGGACTCTTCCGGCGCACCTTCGACAACGCGTTCGTCGGCGTCGCGCGGCTCGACCCCGAGGGCCGCTGGCAGCAGATGAACGCGCGTCTGGCCGAGATCGTCGGCTGGCCGCTCGAGGAGCTCGTCGGGCGCAACTTCGCCGAAATTACACACCCCGAGGACCTCCCCCTCGACCACGAGCTGATCGCCTCCTTCGCGCGCGGTGAGGTGGAGAGCCAGCAACTCGAGAAACGCTACGTCGCCAAGCAGGGCCATATCGTGTGGGTGGACTTGATCGTCTCGGCCGAGCGCGAGCCGGACGGCGCCATCGCGTCCTTGATCGCGGTGGTCCGGGACATCAGCGCCCGCAAGCGGGCGGAGAGGGCGAGAGACGAGTTCTTCGCCGTGGCGTCTCACGAGCTCCGCTCGCCGCTCCACGTGCTCGGCGGTTGGCTCTCGGTGCTGCGCCACGAGAGCGATTCGGCCCAGCGCGCCCGAGCGCTGGCGGTCGCCGAGCGCAGCGCGGGCCTGCTCAATCGGCTGATCGGTGATCTGCTGGACGCCTCGCGCATCGCCAGCGGCAAGTTCGAGATCGAGCGTGAGGCGGTCGACCTGGAGGAGGTCTTGCAGGCGGTGGTCACGGCGTTCCAGCCCCTTGCCGACTCCCGCGAGGTGGCGCTGGTGCTCGAGCTGCTGCCGGAGCAGGCCCCGTTCGTGTCTGGCGATCCCGAGCGCCTTGAGCAGGTGGTCCGTAACCTGGTGGACAACGCGCTCAAGTTCACCGAACCCGGCGGGCGAATCCACGTGCAGCTCGCACGGGCCGGCGACCGGGTCTCCATCGCCGTGTCCGACACCGGCCAGGGCATCGCGCCGGAGCTGCTGCCGCGCGTCTTCCAGCGCCTGACGCAGGGCGAACGACGCCCGCGCGGCGCCAGGCGCGGCTTGGGGCTCGGCCTGTGGATCGTGCGCCATCTCGTCGAGCTGCACAGCGGCGGCGTCGAGGCACGTAGCGAGGGTGAGGGGCGCGGCTCCACCTTCGTCGTGACGCTGCCCGAGATCCCGATTCCGCAGCGGCTCACGCCGCTCGTTCCGGATGGCGAAAGTGACGCTCTCGACGGCGTGCACGTGCTGCTCGTGAAGCCGGACCGCACCGCCGCGGAGGCGCTGGCGTTGGCGTTCGAGGCCGCCGACGCCAGCGTCGCCTGGACGCGCTCATGCGAGGAAGCCCTGGACCAGGCGCGCCAACGCCCACCCCGCCTGCTCGTGGCGGATCTCGATCTCGAGCATGCGGACTGGGAGGAGTGGCTGCGCGGGCTGCGCGCTGCGGCCCCGGGGCCGTTGGCGGCGATCGCGCTCTCAGCGGGCGACCACGCCGCGGGGCGCCGACGCGCGCGCGCCGCCGGCTTCGACGCCTTTCTGGGCCGGCCGGTCGACCCGGGGCGGCTGGTCGCGACGGCTCACGGCCTGGTCGAGGGACGGCACCGCGTGCTGGTCGTGGACGACGAGCCCGACGCCGCCGACTCGCTGGCGATTCTCCTGGCGAGACACGGCTTCGAGGTGGAGCGCGCCTACGGCGTCGCGACGGCGCTCGCCGCGGCAGCGCGCTTCGAGCCCCACGCCGTGATCACCGATCTTCGGCTCGGTGCCGAGGACGGCGTCGCGCTCGCCCGCGAGCTGCGCACGCGGAAACCCGGCCCACGTTGCATCGTCGCCGTCAGCGGTCGCGCGGAGGAAGAGCTCGGCGCGGAGGGCGCTGTCTTCGATGGGTTCGCCGGCAAGCCGGTAGAACTCGATCGGCTGGTGGCACTGCTTCGCAGCCGCTCTTGAGGGGCCGGGGGCCTGCCGGGGGCGGCGAAGCCGATGTCGGTCGGGCGTTGCAAGTCGTAGACAATGCAAACGCCGCAGGTGTTCTGCGGGTGGACCCGGTCTCCTCGGCCGTTCGCGCTACGTGGGACGGCTGGCACGATACTTGCTCCCGCGACGTGTACGGCCCCCCGGGAATCCTCATGGGGCCGAAGAGAGGTGGTCCATGCGTCCCAAGACCCTGACGATGATCCTGTTCTGCGGCGCGTTCGCGCTCGCCGCGTGTGATCGGCCCGATTCGCCTTCCCAGACGGTGCGCGACGTTTCCGAGGCGCGGCAAGACGCGCGCGAGGAGATGCGCGACGTGCGACGCGAGGCGGACGAGCGCCGCTCGACGGCCGCCGGGGAGGTTGCCCGAACCGAAGCCGAGGCCACGTTCGAAGTCACGAAGAGCCGCATCGAGGGCGAGCAC
>DATKBQ010000372.1:0-4300 GCA_035546375.1 Planctomycetota bacterium
CACTCGCCCTTCGATTCGTGTCCAATCCCCCTGTGCTCCTCGACGTCCTCTTCCTCCTCGCCGGCCTCGCGCTGCTCCTCGGCGGCGGCGAGCTGCTCGTCCGCGGCGCGACCGCCCTCGCGCGCTCCTTCGGTATCTCCCCCTTGGTCGTGGGCCTCACCGTGGTCGCCTTCGGCACGAGCGCGCCCGAGCTGGCGGTCAACCTCGCCGCCGCGCTGCGCGGGGAGGGCGGGATCTCGTTCGGCAACATCGTCGGCTCCAACATCGCCAACGTCGGCCTGATCGTCGGCACGGCGGCGCTCGTGCGACCGCTCTCGGTGCACGTCACGGTGATCCTGCGCGAGATCCCGATGATGTTGCTCGCCAGCGCGGCCGTGCTGGTCATGAGCTTCCAGAGCCGGCTCGAAGGCGGCGCGGACGCCTTCCGGCGCTCGGACGGCCTGATCCTGCTCCTGCTCTTCGGGGTCTTCCTCTACTACACGACGCTCGACGCGCTGCTCCAGCGCGGCTCGGCGGCGATCGCCCATGAGGTGGAGGACCTCGCCGAGGAGGGCCTCGCCGCCGGCCGCGGGCGAAGCCTGCTCCTGACCGTGCTGGGGCTGGCGGGGCTGATCGCGGGCGGCGAGCTGACGGTGCGCTCGGCGGTCGCGCTCGCGCTCGCGCTGGGGATCTCGCAGGCCGTGATCGGGCTCACGATCATCGCCGTGGGCACCAGCCTGCCGGAGCTCGTGACCTCGGTGATGGCGGTGCGGCGCGGCCAAAGCGACCTCGCGATGGGCAACGTGGTCGGCTCGAACATCTTCAACCTCCTGCTCGTCCTCGGCCTGACCGCGACCGTGCACCCGATCCCGGTGCCCGAGGGCGGCCACGTGGACCTCTTGATGATGACCGCGTTCGCGGTGGCGCTCCTTCCGCTCTCGGTCCGGCGCCGCCGCATGCCGCGCTGGAGCGGCGCCCTGCTGCTGGCGAGCTACGCTCTCTACCTGCTCTGGCGCTCCGTCGCTTCCGGACCCGCCTGAGCGGTCGCGGACGCAGGCGGCGCGAGGTCCACCGCCGCCAGGTCGCGCTCCAGCTCGGCCAGGATCTCCGCCAGGGCGGCGTTCCAGGCCGCGACCAGCGCCGCGGGCTCGGACCCCTCCGCGGGCAAGGACCGCTCGTAGCTGCGCGAGAGCAGGACCGCGGGCCAGGTAGGGCGCTCGTCGACCAGGAAGATGCGGATCGCCAGCACCGCCCGCGGGGCGCCGCGAAAATCGCCGTACAGCTCCTCGATCTGGCCCGTGAGCACGACATCAGGCGGTGTGGGCGCCGCGGCGCCGAACACGTGGCGGAAGAGGTTGGAGCGCGCCAGCCACCGCTCCGTCTCCCCGCTCACCAGCGCGGCGGGGGCGACCAGGAACTCGTTGTAGTAGTCGACCACGAACTCCTGATCTCCCCTCCGGTAGACCAGGTTGCGGCCGGCGAAGCGCGGCGCGGCGCGCAGACCGCGGACCGCGAGCGCGAGCGGGTGCACGGGCTCGGCGCGCAGGGCTCCGGCGGGCCGTTCGACGTCCAGGGCGTAGAGATGCTTGTCGGGGGCCTCGCGCCGCACCTGCAGGCAGCCCGCGAGCGCGAGCGCCGCCACGGCCGTGGTCCCCACCGTCCAGCGCAGGAGGTGCGTCATCATTGCGAGCGCTCCACGGGCGGCGGCGGGCCGCCGAAGAAGATGCGGGCGGGATCCTGTCGCGCGCTCTCGGTCAGGTAGCGCAGGTTCTCGGAGATCGCCCGGAGGTTCTCGAAGAAGGCCGGCGCATCGGCTTGCCCGCTCTGCAAGAGATCCTCGGCGCGCCGCAGGCCGAGCTGGATCCGCGCCAGCACCTGCTGCGTGTCGCCCAAGGTCTCGCGCAGGATCGCGCCACTCTGGCGCAGGTCCGAGAGCGCGAGCTGCGCGTCGTCGCCCGCCAGGAGCGCCTGAGCATCCTCCGCGGCCACGCGCAAGGCCTGGGCTCCCGCGCGCAGGTCCTGCATGGCCGGGGGCATGGCCTGCTCGGCCTCCTCGGCCGCATTGCGCAGCGCGCCCAGCGCCGCGGCCAGATCGCCGGGCTGCGGCTCGCCGAGCCACGCGCGCAGGTCCGCATTCGTGCGCTCGAGCCCCTCGATCAGGCGCTGCGCCGCGCGGCTGACCTCCGCCACTTCCGCCCCGTCGACCGCGGCCGTCGCGGACTCGAGGAAGCGGCCGAAGTCGGTCGCGATCTCGCGCAGGTCGAGCTCCTCGAGCTGGGCGAAGACGCGGTCGGCGGACTGCATGAAGCGGCTCATCACGCTCGGAGCCGAAGGCACGTAGAGCGCCGTCGGCTGCCACGGGATGTCCGGGGGCGGGAACTTCTCGGCATCGAGGTAGTCCGCCTCGAGGTAGGGGATCCCGGTCAGCGCGCGCGAGGTCAGGCGGATGCGCAGCCCGCGCTCGACCATCGCGCCCACCACGCCCTCGGCCTGGTCCTGGGTCAGGCCCTCGAACGCGCCGGCGTGGATGCGGCACTTGACCTGGACGAACTTGCCGTAGGGGAAGTAGCCGGGCTCGCCCGCCGGCGCCGTCGAGCGCACGAGCTGGATCGCCGACACGCGCCCGACCTGCACGCCGCGGAAGCGGATCGGCGAGCCGACGTCGAGGCCCTGCACGGACTCGGCGAAGTAGGTGACGACCTCGATCTGGCTGCGCCAGGGCGTGCTGCCCACGGCCAGCACGCCGGCCACGCCCAGGGCCAGGGCGCCCAGCACGAAGAGCCCGATCTTGAAGTAGCTCGGTCCTCTCGCCATCGCCGTCTCAGGCTCCCTCGGCCACCTCGCGGCGGAAGAAGCGCCGCACGCGTTCCTCGGGGTGCCGCGCCAGCTCCGCCGGCGCGCCGATCGCCAGGACGCCGCGCAGCGTGGCGTCGAGCATCACCGCCCGGTCGGCGACCGCGAAGATGCTCGCCAGCTCGTGGGTGACGATCACGAAGGTCACGCCCAGGCTGCGCCCCAACCTCGAGATGAGCTGGTCGATGCCGGCCGCCGTCACCGGGTCGAGCCCGGCGGTCGGCTCGTCCAGGAAGAGGATCGCCGGGTCGAGGGCCACGGCGCGGGCGATGGCGGCGCGCTTGCGCATGCCGCCGGAGAGCTGCGAGGGGTAACGATCGGCCGCGTCCTCGAGCCCGACCTGCGCGAGCTTGACGCGCGCGACCGCCTCGCGCGCGCGCGCCGGCAGCCGCGTGAGCTCCTCCAGCGGCAGCGCGACGTTCTCGAGCGCGGTCAGCGAGCTGAAGAGCGCCCCGCTCTGGTAGGCGACGCCGATCCCGCGCAGGATCTCGCGCCGCTCGCGGCTGCGGGCCCGCGCGATGTCGCGCCCCTCGATCCTGACCGAGCCGGCCGCGGGCTCCATCAGGCCGACCATGTGCTTGAGCAGCGTGCTCTTGCCGCAGCCCGACTCGCCGATCACGACCAGCTTCTCGCCGCGGCGCACGTCGAAGGAGACCTCCTCCAGGATCGGCCTCCCGCCGTAGCCGGCCGAGAGGCGCTCGACCTCGATCACCACCTCGCCCGAGGCCGTGGAGGGCCTCCGCGCGCCGCCCGCGGCTCCGGCCGCGCCCGTTTCAGATCCCCAGTTCATGGTAGAGCACCGAGAACACGCCGTCGGCGGCGACGATGAGCACGATAGCGCTGACCACCGCGCTCGTCGCCGAGCGCCCGACCGCGTCCGCCCCGATCCCGGTCTGCAGGCCGCGCAGGCAGCCGACCGCGCCGATCAGCGCGCCGAAGACGAGCGCCTTGAAGAGGCCCCCGAGCAGGTCGCTCAGGTCGACCCACTCGACCACCTCGCTGGCGAAGAGCGCGAAGGTGATGCCGAAGTTGCGCAGGACCAGCGCCCCGCCGATCAGCCCCGCCAGCTCGAAGAACAAGGTCAACAGCGGCGCCATCGCGACCGCGACCAGGACGCGCGGCAGGACCAGGAAGCGCACCGGGTCGAGGCCCATGGTGCTCAAGGCGTCCAGCTCCTCGTCGACCTTCATCGTGCCGATCTCGGCGGCGAAGGCGGAGCCGGTGCGCCCGGCGAGCACGACCGCGGTCAGGAGCGGCCCGAGCTCGCGCACCATCGAGATCGCGACCAGGTCGGCGGCGTAGATCTCGGCGGCGAAGCGCCGCAAGGGCTGCACGGACTGGTACGCCAGGATCACGCCGATCAGGAAGCCGATCAGGAGCGTGATCGGCAGCGCGTTGGCGCCGGCGCGTTCGGCCGCGATCAGGGCGTCGCGCAACCGCAGCGTGCGCGGCCGGCGCAGGGCGTGCG
>DATKBQ010000373.1:0-7031 GCA_035546375.1 Planctomycetota bacterium
ATCGGCTTCGATTCGCCCGCCGGCGCCCCTCCACTGTCGGCGGAGCGAGCACGAGCCGGCGTGTTGTCGCTCCGCGAGCGACCGTCGATACTGGAGTAAGGGAAGAAGTGAGCCAGACCCCTGGTAGTCCCGTGCCCGGGCACGAGCCGGAGGACCCGGAGCGCCTGCTCGCCGACCACGTCCAGGAGTTCCTGCGAAGCCTGGACGAGGAGGGCGTCGCGCCCGACCTCGAGCAGTTCTGCGAGCGCGCGCCCAAGGCCTTGCGGCGCCAGTTGCGCGAGCGCTGCCTCGACATCCAGTTCATCAAGCGGCTCCTACCTGCGCGCGTCACCGCGCAGCCAGCCGACGTATCCACCGGCAGGGTGCTCGGCGATTTCCGCCTCCTGCGCGAGATCGGCCGCGGAGCGATGGGCGTCGTCTATCTGGCGCGGCAGATGTCGCTGAACCGCGAGGTCGCGGTCAAGGTGCTGCCGCCCCACGTGACTGTGTCGGAGCGCCAGATCGAGCGCTTCCGGCGCGAGGCGATCGCGGCCGGCAAGCTGACTCACCCTGGCATCGTGCCGATCCACTCGGTCGGCGAGGCCGAGGGCATGCACTACTTCGCAATGGAGTACGTGCCCGGCAGGAGCTTCGCGGCCGAGCTCGAGGCGGTGCGCGCCGAGCGCCAGGACTCGGCGCCCAAGGAGCCGGCGCGGCTAGGCAAGCGCGAGGACAAGAGCTACGTGGCCGAGGTCGCCGAGATCGTCATGCGCGTCGCCGAGGCCCTCGACTACGCCCACAAGCAGGGGATCATCCACCGCGACATCAAGCCGCAGAACATCCTGATCGACGACGTGCTGCAGCCGCGCGTGGTGGACTTCGGCCTAGCCAAGGACATCAGCGCCGAGACGCTCTCGCAGTCGGGCGAGATCGCCGGCACGCCGTTCTACATGAGCCCCGAGCAGGCGCTCGCCAAGCGCGTGCACATTGACCACCGCACGGACATCTTCTCGCTGGGGGTCGTGCTCTACGAGGCCTTGACCCTGCGCCGGCCGTTCGAGGGGCGCACGTCGCACGACGTGCTCTACAGGATCAGCTTCGAGGACCCGCCGCCGATCCGGAGCCTGGCGCGCAACGTGCCGCGCGACCTGGAGACGGTGTGCGTGAAGGCGATGGAGAAGAACCCCGATCGCCGCTACTCGACGGCGGCCGAGTTCGCGCTCGACCTGCGGCGATTCCTGGGTCACGAGTCGGTGCTCGCGCGCCCGCCGTCCTTGACCGAGCGCGCGCGGCGCAAGCTGGTGCGCCATCGCACGCCGGCCTTGGTGATCCTGGCGGCGGTGATCGCGCTGATCGCGGGAATCGGCTATGCCGACCGCGCTCACAACCGGATGGCTATCGAGCGCGCGATGGAGCCGCTGCGGGAAGTGGATCGCATGGGCGACTTGATGGGACTCGATCCCGACATCCTCCGCACGCATTCCGGCGCGATCCGCCGCATTCGGGGGGAGCATCTCGGACTGAACAGCAGGGACGAGCAACTGCTCGGCCGTGTGGAAAGCCGGCTTCGCGCTGTGGCCAACGAGTTCGAGGCCAAGGGCAAGAAGAGCCTGGACGCGAGTCTCTTCAAGCGCCCGGAGGACGGCAATACATCGCTGAAGACGATGCAGACGTACTCAAGCGTCACCCATTATTGGTTCCTGCTTGACGGACTATTATGGCTGCGCGAGGCTGCGAGTCTGTTCCCCGAGGACAAGGAGCTCCGGAAATCGTCGTCGGTCGAGAACGTACTGCCGCGTCTGAGCGTGAACGCGAACGTGGAGGGCGCACGCGTGAGCATTCGCCGCTTTCCGACGGCAGGCGCCGAACTCGAAGCGCCGATAGCGCTGGGGGAGACTCCGGTTCGCGAGAAGTCGATGCCACCCGGCTACTACCGGATCGTCGTGGAGAAACCTGGCTTGGGTTTCTGCGAAATGACGCGCTATCTCGACCAGCCCGGCCGACATTACGTGCTCCAGGCGCAAATCCTTAACACGGATCGTGTAACGCGCACCGGCATGGTGTACATCGAAGCTGGGCCCTTCCTGTTCGGTGATGCCCGTCCACACACCGATCCCTTGCTGGCTCGAAGAGAGGAGAATCTACCCGCTTTCTGGATCGACCTGCATGAGGTCTCGAACGCCGAGTACCGACATTTCGTCCTCGAGACGGGACATTCCCCGCCTAGCTTCTGGCGAGATCGCGAGCACGACGGACGCGATATCTATGACTCGGCCTGGGACGACCGCCCGGTCTCGGGAATCACGTGGTCCGATGCAGTTGCCTACGCCGAATGGGTCGGCAAGCGCCTTCCGACACTTTACGAATGGCAGCGGGCCGCGCGGGGAACCGATGGCCGGCGCTATCCCTGGGGAGATGATTGGGAGGAGGCTGATCGCGCCCGTGTTCGCATGGGTCAGCCGCTCGGTATCAACGATGCCGACTACCTGGACGGGATGAGTCCGGTCACGAGTCATCCCGAAGGGCGAGGTCCGCATGGGCTCTACCACACGCTCGGCAACGTGTGGGAATGGACGGATACCATGTCGGGGAAGGTGGTCGACGGCGAGATCATCTTGCAGCCGCGGCACCACGTGATCGCAGGGGCTTCCTGGAACGGGAGCCTCGACACGCACGACCTCACCACGTGCGCGTTGACCTTCTTCGAGAACAGGGTCATCAACGCGGGCTTCCGCTGCGCGAAGAGCGTGAAACCTTGATTCCTCGTCCGGCACTTCCCGGCCGTAAACAGCTCGCGACTGGAGGAGAGAGATGCTAAAGCTCGAGTCCTCGCTTCAGGTCCTGTGCAGGCGCGAAGCCTCGGTCCTGCTCGCCGTTCTCCTCGCGTGTTCCGCGTGCGCCGGACCCGACGGCGAGCGCCGCGCCGAACGACCGGCCGCGCACCGCGAGGCGGTATCGCTCGCGCGCATACAGGACCCCGACCAAGGCGAGGTCCGTCTCTGGCTGGCGATCGAGTTCCCTACGTGCGGCGCCTACCGCCTGACCGATCCCGAGGACCAGCAGCGGGTCCTGCGTTCGCTCCATGGCCAGATCCTCGTGGACTCCGGACTGAAGGACCTGAAGGAATGGGGGCGCACGGAGGCGACCCCGGATCTCTTCAACCCCGGCCTGCAGGTCGCGGCCATGCGCCGACTCGCCGAGCGCGAGCTGACCAAGCTCGGGGGAACCATCCACCCCCAACAGCCTGGTCTCGAGGTCAAGCGGGCCTACAAGCCCGAGCCCAGCTGTCCCCCGGGAGCGACCTGCCGGGTGGACCGGGAGCAGCACGTCGTCACGGGTCAGTTCCTGCTCCTTCGCGACGGCAAGGTCTGGACCGTCCAGGAGCCCTCGAAGCTCGGCGTCGTGCTCTGCGAGGTGAAGGTCTACGTCGAGGTGGTGACGCCGATCGCCCACTGACGCGAGGAGCGCGCCGGATTCCGGGCTTTCCCGCTTCGCCCTCGCGTCCGCCGCCCCTCATTTCCATGGCCGCACCCGCCGCGAACCGCCGGGTTTGGCCGGGACCGGAGCTGGAGGCAGACCATGAGTGAGTTCCCCAAGCCCCCCTCCACGTGGCTCGGCTTCGAGGTCTCGGAGCGCCTGCTCGCTGAACACGTCGAGGAGTACTTGCGCATCCTCGAGGAGGCGGACTCGGCGCCGGACGTGGAAGTCTTCTGCAAGCGCGCGCCGGAATCCCTGCGTCGCCAGCTCCGCGAGCGCTGCATCGACGTCCGCTCGATCAAGCGGCTCCTGCCGTCGATCTCCGCCGGGAAGACGGCGGCTCCCTCGGGCGTCCAGCCGAACACGGGCTCGCGACGAGCTCGCTGCCTGGAACCCTGATCCCGAACCGGATGGAGAGAGAACCATGACCGATCACGATGCCCATCGACCCCTGGCCGCCGAGGTGAACCTCCGGCCGGCGATCCAACTCGAGTCCTGCAGCACCTACTTCCTCACCGAGGCCTGGCTGGGCGCGAAAGCCGCGCTCGAGGCGCGCCAGAAGTTCCTCGACGCGACCCACGATCGGATCATCCGCGAGCTGGGCGGCAAGAAGGTCCTCGATGGCTGGCAGGACCTGAAGGACGCTCCGCAGGAGGTGACCCGCATCGGTGCGTCCGTCGAGGAAGTCCGCAGGTACGTGGCTCGCAAGCTGGCCGAGCTCGGCAAGGGCGAGGGCGAGACCCTGAACTTCGTGCCCACGCGCTGCCCGCCCGGCGCCACCTGCCGGGTCGACGGCGAGACGCACATCGTCACGTATGGATTCAAGGCGATGCGCAAGGGCCGGCCGTGGCTGGCGCACGAGCCCATCGACGGCGTCGACGTCTGCCTGGACGTGCGGATCGAGCTGGAGGTCGTGACGCGGATGCACCACCAGCCCGGCGGAGCTCCGGAGCATCCGACACATGCTGGAGCAACGGGCGGAAACTGAACCTGCCAGGATCTCCCCCGCGCCGCCTTCACCCGCCCACCATCGGCATGCACGACCTCTTGCACCAGATCGAGATCGACGCCCCGCCGCTGCGGGTCTTCGACGCGCTGACGCGGCAGGAGGAGCTGCGGCGTTGGTGGAACGCCGGCAGCCTCGTCGAGCCGCGCCGCGGCAGCGTGGCCGAGCTCGGCTTCTGCGGGCGAACGGCCTCGTTCCGCACGTCGGTCGACGAGCTGGAGGCGCCGGCGCGGCTGGAGTGGACGTGCCTGGGGGACGACTCGGAGTGGGCCGGCACGCGGCTCGTCTGGAGCCTCGTGCCGACCCACCGCGGAGCCACGGAGCTGCGCTTGCGCCACGAGGGGTGGCGCTCGACGGACGGCAGCTTCGCGGCTTGCAACTCGACCTGGGGTGCGCTGATGTTCCGCCTCAAGGACCACCTCGAAGGCCGCGAGCCGGGGCCGCTGTTCGAGTGCTGAATGGTCCGAGCGCCGGCCCGCTCGCCCGGCCGGCAACCGCCTGCCGAAGATCATCGAATGGCCCTCCGTGCGTGGAAGCGACGGTCAACGTTATGCTTGGAATAGGGATTTCGATGCAGCCGATCTCGCGCGGCTCATGGAGCGACTCCTCGAAGGCGCTGACCTCGAGACACGTGCCCTTGCACCCTTCGAGAGCTTCGTCCCGACCGCGGAGGCCCGCCGCGCGAAGAGCGTCGAACCCTGAACCTCAACCACACAAGGAAATGGAGTCATGACGGCCACATACGAAACCGCGCCTTGCCCGCCGGGTGCCATCTGCACGCCGCGGGGCGAAGATCACATCGTGTCCTACGCATTCAAGGTCGATCGCGGCACCCCGACCCTCCGGCCCTTCGTCGTGCACAGTGACATCGGCGGGGTGGACCTCTGCCTGGACGTGAAGGTCGAGCTGGAGATCCGCACCCGCATGTCGCACCAAGCCGACTGTCCGCACGTGCCGGCGAAGGCGCAGGTGAGCCTGCACCCCAGGATCGACTTCGAGCCCTGCGGGACCTACCTCCGGACCAACGCGTGGCTGGGTACTCGCGGGGGCCTGAAGGCTCGCCAGGAAGCGCTGCACAAGCTCCACATGGAGATCGTGAACGCCTTCGGCGGCGAAGCGAAGCTCAAGAGCTGGAAGAACCTCGACGACGTTCCCCGTAGCGTGACGGTGCTCGGCGCTTCGGTCGAGCACGTCCGGGAGTACGTGAACGAGAAGCTAGCCGAGCTCGGCGACGCCGCGGGCGGCGGTCACGCCGGGCACGACGGCCGCGCCGGCAGGGGCCGGCGAAGCCGGACGCGGACCTTCATCATGACACCCGTCGACCGCAGTCGGAACAGGAGCAGCGTCCGCAAGAAGTCCGCCAAGCGGCGCGGATCTGCGGCGCGCGCCGCCCACCGGCCGCGTCAGACGTCGAAGTCGAAAACGCCTTCCCGCGCCAGATAGCGCGCGTCGCAGGCGCTGCAGACGAGCGCGTCGGCGCTTCGCCGCAGCTTCCCTTGGTCGTTGCGGCAGCTCTGGCATCGGAGCCGCTCGACGATCTCGTCCGGCAGCGGTTGCTGGCTCCCGCGGTTCGACCGTTGCCGCCGGCGGTTGCGCGCTTCGAGCACGGAGCCCGGCAGCAGCGACCACGCCGCCGTCTTCAGACGCGCCGCGAGGGGATAGGCGACGTTCCCGGTCCCCCGCTCGCCGTAGCGGCTCGGGAAGTTGACACGCGCTTCCCCGCTCGCGCTGCGCTCCAGCACGTACTGGAGCGCCCCCTTGGGCGAGATCTCGTACTCGAGCTCGTCGCTGCGGCAATAGACGTGCGTGTTGAGCTGCTCGAAGCGGTGCTCCGACCACAGGTCGAGCGGGAAGTCGTAGTTGGCGTGGAAGAAGTCGCCGAAGATCTGCGGAATGTCGTGGCGATAGAAGATCAGTCGGCGACCCTCGAGCGTGACCAGCCAGCGGTGGAAGGACCACGCGTACATCAGCTCGCGCCGCAACGACGGGAACTCGAGGTAGACGTCGCGCGCGCAGCGCTTCGCCTCCTCGATGAACAGGTCGGGCCGCGGCATGTGCTCGATCACGTGCGAGACGAAGAGCACGTCGCAGCCCCGATCGGCGATCGGCAGCTTCGTCGCGTCCGCCTGGATCACAGGCGCCACGTTGACGATGTCGCCGTGACGTTCCAGGTTGTCGAACGGGTACTTGTCGACGATCAGCCGCGTGCGCTGGAAGGGCACGGGCCCGGCGCCGATCTCGACCACGAAGTCCGACGCGCCGACGGGCAGGCTCCTCAAGACTTCGGCGCGGCCCATTCCGCGTCAGTCTAGGGGGGCCGAGGCGCTCGACAAGAAGCGCTAGGGGCCGGCGTCGCGATCGGCCCACACCACGACTCGCAGCTCGTCGACGCGCGGGCGGAGCTCGTCGCCCGGACGGACTTCGAGCGAGCGACGCGTCAGGATGTGCACGGTCTGTCCCGCCCAGCGCGCGAGCAGGATGCGCGCCGGACCGGTGTCCTCGACCACCTCGACGCGGGCGGGGACGTCGCCGCCCTGGGGCTCGAGGTGCTCGGGGCGGATCCCGAGCA
>DATKBQ010000374.1:0-6310 GCA_035546375.1 Planctomycetota bacterium
GCGGCCCTCCTGGCGCATCTCGTCCAGGAGCTCCCACCCGCTCTTCGCCGGCATCATCACGTCGAGCAGGATCAGGTCGAAGCCCTTGGGATCGCTGCGCAAGACCTCGAGGGCGCTCTCGCCGTCGGGCGCGGGGATCGAATCGATCCCGGACTCCTGGAGGCCGGCGCAGACGTAGCTGCGCAGCTTCGGATCGTCGTCCACCACCAGGAGTCGCATCGGAGGTGCCGCCGCGCCTGCCATGCCGCGGCGGACAGCGCAGTCTATAGCCGCGCCTGGAGTGGAGTGCGCGGTCCCGCCGCCGCTATTGCGACGACCGCAGCAAGCCTCAGCGCGCCGCCTGGGAGGAAGGCTGGGCCGCCTCCCAGGCCAGCCAGCCGCCGGCGAGGTCGGACAGCGGCTGGAAGCCCGCCTGCTCGAGCAGGCTGGCGGCGATCGAGGAGCGGTAGCCGCTCTGGCAGTGGACGGCGATCTCGCCCCCGCGCGGGATCCGATCGAGGCTGCGCTCGAGCTGCGCCAGGGGCAGGTTGAGGCTGCCTTCGATCGCGCCCGCGGCCCATTCGGGCTGGGTTCGCACGTCGAGCACGAGCGGCGGTCGAGCCGAGCTCCGCCGCTGCGCCAGCTCGGCCGGATCGATGCGCGGGTGCGAGGCGACGAGGTCCGCGCGGCGCTCGAAGGCCCGCGGGCCGTTCTCCAAATAACCGGCGACCTGGTCGAAGCCGATGCGGCCCAGGCGCAGCACGGCCTCGCGCTCGCGGCCGGGCTCGGCGACCACGACGATCGCGCGCTCGCGCTCGAGCAGGGTGCCGGCCCAGCTCGCGAAGCGCCCGCCCAGGCCGATGTTCGTGCTCCCGGAGAGGTGCCCGCGCGCGTAGTCGTCGGGATCGCGCACGTCGAGCAGGACCGCGCCCGCGTTCCTCATGCGCAGGGCCTCCTCGAGGGAGAGCGGTCGCAGCGAGCGCTGGAGGGTCTCCTCCAGGGTCGGCCGCTCGCGCCGGTTCAGGGCGGCGTCGTGGGCGAAGTAGGCGGGCATCTCGGGCTGGCCGGAGCTGACCAGCTCGACGAAGCGCTCGCGGGACATGGGCTGCAGCGCGTAGTTGAGCTTGCGTTGGGCGCCGATCGTCGAGACGGTCTCCTGGCTCAAGTTCTTGCCGCAGGCGGAGCCAGCGCCGTGGGCCGGGTAGACCAGCGTCGCGTCGGGCAGCCGCATGAGCTTTCCGTGCAGCGAGTCGTAGAGCATCGAGGCCAGCTCGGAGGCCTCGAACCCCTCCGAGGCCAACAGATCCGGCCGGCCGACGTCGCCGATGAAGAGCGCATCGCCGGTCAGGACCGCGTGCGGGCGCTCGGGATCGGCGGCGAGGTCGTAGACCAGGATCGAGATGCTCTCGGGGGTGTGGCCCGGCGTCTCGAGCACCTCCAGGCGCAGCTTGCCGAGCTCGAGCCGGTCGCCCTCGCGCACCGGCGTGAACGGGTAGTCGGCCCGGGCGCGGGCCCCGAGGTGGATCCGTGCGCCCGCGCGCCGCGCGAGCTCGAGGTGACCGGACACGAAGTCGGCGTGGAAGTGCGTGAGGAAGACGTGCCGGACGGTCAGGCCGAGCCTGCGCGCCTCGTCGAGGTAGACGTCGACGTCGCGGCGCGGGTCGACGACGATTGCGGTGGCGCTCTCCTCGTCGCCGATCAGGTAGGAGGCCTGCGAGAGGCAGGCCAGGTAGTGCTGTTGCAGGATCATGGCGTGGCCCTCCTCGTGGAGCGGGGGCGCGGGCCGAGACGGACGAAGCTCGGGCCGGACGAACCCTCATCGTAGCGCCTTCGCCGCGCCGGTTGCCGGCGGCGCCGCGGGGCCGCAGACTAGCCGCCGATGCCGTGCCTCCTGGGCTGCGTCGCGCTCGCCTTCCCGCGGATCGCGCTGGTGCTCGTGTGGCTCTTCGTCCCGGGCTACATCGGCGGCGCCTTCACCTCGCTGCTCTGGCCGGTGCTCGGCTTCATCTTCCTGCCGCTGACGACCCTGGTGTACGCCTGGGCGATCAACAGCCACGGCGCGATCGACGGCTTGTTCCTGGTGGCGCTGATCGTCGCGGTGCTGGTCGACCTGGGCCTCTTGGGCGGCGGCGCATCCAGCCGCCGCACGCGCGTGGTCACCGTGCGCGAGGAGTGAAACCCGCACCGAGGCGGATGTGCTCGCCTGCCTGCGCCGGGGCTGGGAGGCGCGCCCGCCCGTCGAGCTGCTGCCTCCGGGCAAGAAGTAGCCGGAGTCACTGGCGGGTACGCCGAGCCGGAGCCAACTCGACTCGCCGCGCCTGCTCCTCGCCGCGCGGCCGCTTGTCGTCCAAAGCTTGCCAGCGCAGCTCGTGCTCGTCAGGCGTGGCGCGCAGCTCGCACGGCCCGGCGTCCAAGGCGATCAGGGTGTGGGCTCCGTTCACAGCAGGAAGCTCGACTCGCGCATGTAGCGAACTCGCGCAGCTCCTCGGTCTCCACGCACTCGACCTCGTTCATCACCAGGCGCTTGGCGGTCATCGTCGGCGCTGCCTCGAAAGTCGCCCTCAAGGCAACCAAGCGAACGAACTTGCTTTCGTAGCGCTCGCGCTGCTCGGACACGCCCAGGGCGCTGCGGTACACCCGAACCGATAGACGAGGCCGAGCGCTCCCGCCGACATCGAGATCGCGAGATCGTGCGGGACGTTTCGGCCCGATCTCTCGAGATGCCGAGGGGTGAAGATGGTTGGCGCGGAGCCTCCCTGGGCAGCCGACCGGCGCGGTCGATAGAATCCCGGGGCGCCTGCTGCGGATTAGGGCTTCTCCGCCTACGTCCCCGCATGCAGACCGCCAGGGGAAGCCGGCCATGCGCGGCGTCACCAAGCGAATCTTCCTGAACGCCCTCGAATGCAAGACGCTCGGCTGGTTCCTCCGGTCAACGGACGATTCCGGGCCGCTCAGCCTCGCCGACCGCTTCCGCATGGAGCAGGGATCGCAGATCGGGACGCTCTCCCGCACCCTCTACCCGGACGGCATCCACGTCGCACCCGGAACTGGTGCGGCCGAGCGGACCGCGCGCCTCATGGCCGATCCGAAAACGCAGGTGCTGTTCGAGGCCACGTTCGTCGTGGGCGAAAGCACGGCGAGGGCGGACGTGCTCGACCGGACCGAGTCCGGGTGGAAGGTGGTCGAGGTGAAGTCCAGCCTCGAGGACACCGACCGCATGGACGAGCTGGTCGCGGATCTGACGTACACCGTCGTCGCCGCGCGGCGCGCCGGCGCCACCGTGTCGGCGGCCTCGCTGCTGCTGCTCTCCCGGGAGTACCGGAAGAGTATGCCGATCTCGAAGCTGTTCACCGAGGTCGACCAGACCGAGGCCGTCGAGGAGTTCACGCCGCCGCTCGAGGCGGTCTGGGAGGACATCGAGCGCGCCACGGGAGCGCCCGAGAAGCCCGCGCCCGCGCTAATCAAGGCGTGCAAGGAGTGCTCATTCTTCGCGACCGCGTGCCACGGCGCCGGCGTCGTCCATCCAGTCTTCGAGATCCCGCGCCTGCATGAGAAGAAGCTTGCCGATCTGAGCAGCCTCGGCATCCTCGAGATTGAAGAACTTCCGGACGGCTTCGCGCTGACCCCGGCGCAGGCCCGCGTCGTGGACGCTGTCCGGACGAACCGGGCGTTCATCGGGGCGCTCCGTCGCCAGCTCGACGCCGTCACATGGCCCGCGTCGTACCTGGACTTCGAGTCCACCCAGACCGCGATCCCGCTCTACAGCGAGCTTGCGCCGTTCGAGCAGATCCCGACCCAGTACTCGATCCACCGCTGCTCGGGCCCCGGCCGGGTCGACGCGCACGCCGACTACCTGGCCGACCCCGCGCGGGACTGCCGGCGCGAGCTGGCCGAACAGCTGATCCGCGACCTCCGGACCGCGGGCTCGGTGATCGTGTACTCCTCGTTCGAGAAGACGCGCATCCGGGCCCTCGCGCGGAAGTTTCCGGACCTCGCCCCGCAGCTCGAGGCCATCCAAGCACGCCTGTTCGACCTGCTCTCGGTCGTGCAGAAGGAGTACTACCATCCCGCGTTCCGCGGCAGCGCGTCGATCAAGAACGTCCTGCCCGTGCTCGTGCCCGAGCTGTCGTACGATGGCATGGAAATCGGCGACGGCGACGCCGCGTCCGCGGTGTTCGCGCTGATCGCGATGGGCAAGCACGGGGAGGAGGAGTCCGGCCGGCTGCTGGAACTTCTGCGGGCGTACTGTAGGCAGGACACGCTCGCGATGGTGAAGCTGCACGCCGCGCTGCTGACGGTATGGTGACGGAGCGCTTGTACTTCGCGTACGGATCGAACATGAGCGTGCAGCAGATGCACGCGCGGTGCCCGGCAAGCACCATGCAGCGTCCGGGCCGGCTCAATGGCTACCGGTTCCGGATCAACACGAGGGGCGTCGCCACGGTCGTCCGTGAAGAGGGCGCCGCTGTTCATGGAATCCTCTGGACGCTGACGGATCGGGACGAAGCGGCCCTGGACCGCTACGAGGGCGTGCTCCGCGGCCTGTACGAGAAGTTGATGCTGCCCATCAGCACGAGCTCCCAAGCGAGCGCGCTCGCGCTGGTCTACATCGCTGCAGGCTCGGCTCCCGGCATTCCCCGCGCGGGCTACCTGGAATCGATTCTCGAGGCCGCGCAGGCCCAAGGGCTCGACCAGACCTACGTCGAGGAGCTGCGCCGGTGGCTGCCGATCGCCGGTTGACGTTCGCTCGGAGGTGGCTGGAGCGGGGGCGGGTCGAGCTGCGATCAGCGTCTACGGCCCTCCTCTTGAAAGGACCGCGCGAACTCCCGGCTCACACGCCAGCGGCTGCAACTGCCGGCGGTGTTCTGCTCTTCCAACGAATGAGCGGATGGCGTGGCCCGGTGCGGACCGGGGAACGCCTCGCCTGGCGGATCACTCCCAGGCGAGCTTCTTGACCTGCACGCGCGGCGAGCCGGCGAGGTCCGTCCAGGCGAAGAGGATGCCCCCGGGGATGCGGGCGAGGCGCGCCAAGCCGCTGTCGCGCGAGGGATCGGTGGCGGCGACGGAATGCCCGTCCAGCAGGCCGGCCTCGGGATCGACGCGCGCGACCCGCCACGCGGCCGACGGGTCGCCGTCCTCGAGCCAGGCGACGACCAAGCAACCCTGGTCGTCGAACACGGCGTCGACACGCCCCAGCGCGCGTTCCCCGGCGATCCGCAGCGGCTCCGCGAAGTGCTTTCCGTCGTCGTCGGAGAAGGCGCACAGGACCCGTGCCTCGCCATCGCCGCCGAGCGTGAACCAGACCAGGGCCGCGAGGTCCCCCTCGCGGGCGAGCGCCGGTCCGTTGACCGGGCAGCCGGCGATCTTCCACCCGTCGCCGCTGTCCCACACGCGCTCCGGAGCCGATCCGTTCGCGAAGCGCACGAGCGAGATGTCGCGCAGCTCCTCCTCCGAGCGATCGCGATAGGCCACGAGCAACGATCCGTCGGCGGACAGGACCGCCGCGGTCGGACAGCAGTCGCACACTCGCTCATCCAGGGCGGTCTCGGGGCCGAGCGTGCCGTCGGCCCATACGCTGCGCACGTAGAGCCCCATGGCGCCACCCTCCGTTCCGGCCTCGTGCTCGCGGGCGTTGCGGCCGTCGAGCCACACGGCCGCGCAGCTCCGCTCGTCCAGCGGCACGAGCGAGACGAACCCGTGCTCGCCGGGACCCGGGTCGTCGTGGAGCCGCACCGGCTCGCTCCAGGTGCGGCCGGCGTCCTGCGAGCGCACCAGCATCACCTGGTAATCGTACGTGCCTTCCTCGCTGCGCTGGAGGAACCAGCCGATGAGGTTGCGCTCGCCGAGGATCGCCAGGCCCGGGAAGTCGGTCCAGTTGACGAACCAGCGCTCGCCGCCGGCGACCCGCCGGGGCTCGGCCCAAGCACCCCGGAGCCATTCGGCGAACCGCAGCTCGACAGCGGCTTCCTTGGCGCCCTGCGCGCCCTCCTCGACCCAGCCGATGGCAAGGCGCTTGCCGGTCGCTGTCGCGAAGCGCGGCAGCCGGCTCGGCCAGCCGGCATCCAATGCCACGGGCTCGGCGCGGAGTCGCTTCGAGACCGGAGCGCCGGACTCCGTGACGCCTCCGCAACCAAGTACGAGCAGCGCCGGGAGGCTGGCGCGCAGCGCCTGACCGCCCGCGATCCGCCAAGCGCACGGCACGCCGCTGCGTGCAGGTGCCGACTCGCCGGATCGGCGCGGCTTCACGGGCAGATGCGTCGCAGGCGCTGCTCCCGATCGGCGGCGAAACGCGCGATGCCCTGCCACAGGCTCTCCGGATCGATGTGCGCCT
>DATKBQ010000375.1:0-6341 GCA_035546375.1 Planctomycetota bacterium
GCTCGCGGACCTGGTGGCCGAGGGCTTGGCGAGCGATCCGCTGGCGCTCGGGGAGGAGCCGCTCGCGAGCGGCGGCGCGAGCGTGACGCTCGTGCTCGCCCCCGGCGGCCGCATCCGGGTGCGCGTGCTGGACGAGGCTGCGCAGCCGGTGCAGGGCGCGGCGGCGCGCATCCTGTGGACGCCGCTCGTCAACATGACCTACGACCTGGCGAAGGACCTGCGCCGCGTGCGCACCGACGCGCGCGGCGAGCACGTCTTCGAAGGGCTGGTGCCGGGCGTGCACCGCATCGAGGTCCAGGATCGGCGCGACTACTCGCGGATCGCCGAGCGCGAGATCACGGTCGCGCGCGGCGAGGAGGTGCTGGTCGAGTTCGAGCTGCCCGAGAGCCGGCGCAGGATGGCCGCTTCCGGGCGCGTGGCCGACGAGGAGGAGCGGCCTCTTCCGGGCGTGTACCTGAGCTTCGAGCTGGACGGAGCCGATCCGCCGGTCTGGGGCCAGCGCACGAACGCGGAGGGCCGGTTCGAGATCTGGACCGTGCCTGCCGCGTCGCTCACGGTCGTCCCGGGAGCCGAGCTCGGTGCGGACCGCTTCGAGCCCGAGCGGGTCTCGGTACCCTTCGGGACCGCGGGCCTCGAGTTCCGGCGCGTGGCGCGGAGCGCGCCCCGGCAGGTCTCGTTCGTCGTGCGCGCCTTGACCAGCGAGCCGATCGAGGGCGCCGAGATCTGGATCGTCGACCGAGCGCTTGGCGAGGACCTCCGGATCGGCCGGACCGGGCCCGACGGCTCGGCGCTCGTGGCGATCGAGCCGGACCGCGGCCGGCAGTGGGGAGTCTGGGCACCGGGCTTCCTCGACGCGCAGGGGGCCGTGGCGGAGATCGACTTCGCAAGCGAGGCTCCGCTTGTCGAAGTGCGCCTCTCCGCGGGAGAGGATCGCGTGCTGCGCGTGGTCGGAGCCCTGGAGAGCCGGCCAATCGCCCAGGCGACGATCCGCGACGCGGCGAGCGGCGCGCGGATCGCGCTCACCGACGGCGAGGGCCGCGCGCGGCTCGCGGCGCCGGTGCCGGATCGGATCGAGGTCTCGGCGCCGGGCCACGAGACCCTCGTCTGGCCGACCCGGCGGCGCAACGGCTGGAGCGAGACCAGGGTCCCGCTGCTCGAGCTGGAGCCCGCGAGTTCGTCGGACGGGTAGCACGCAGGTCGAGAGGATCGATCGCCCGCCGCAGCTCAGCGCAGCCCGCTCGTCCGAACCAGCGGGCGTCTTCCGGGCTACTTCGAGCCCGAGGAGGCGCGACGGGCGTCGTGCCAGGCCTCGAAGGCTCGATCGAGCCCTTCGCCGTCGCGCGAGTACCAGACACGCTTCGTCACCTCGTCCATCAGGCGACAGCGCTCGTCGCGGGGTAGGTTCTCGGCCTCGGCAACCAGTCTCTCCGCGGCTTGGCGGTCGCCGAGCTGGGGCAGTGCGCGGAACCACCCGCCGATGACTTGCATCGTGCACGAGACGCCACGACCGCTGTACAGGCAGCTCTCGAGGTGCCAATCGTGAGGATGACTCGCCGCGATGTGCGGGGCGAAGCTACGAGCGTAGTCCTTGCCGGATTCATGGAGCTCGCTCGAGATTCGCACCCCGAAGATGGCCATGTGCCACTCTGTCCGCCCGCATGCGATGCATGTGTAGGCGCCGCGCGTTAGATGCCAGAGCGAGGCCTGCCAAGCCTGCTGGCAGAGGACGGCGAGGACCAGGGCCGCCGTCGATCCGGCCACGATGCGCTTCCAGCCGCGCGGTGACCAACGCACGATCCAGGCGAGCGCGAGGAGGGTCGCCAGCGCCAAGGGAAGGAGCAGGAGCCAGCGCGCGGTCGTCATGCTCGGGTAAGGACTCCAGCCGGCGGTCAAACTTCCCGAGAGGGTTGCGCGTGCTCCGCCCGGGCCGGGGACCGCACGGCGGGCGGCTCAAGGAGGGATCGACAGCCGAAGGGGCTCGGCGGTGAGCACGAGAGGGTGCTCGGAAAGCTTCCGTTGGCGCGCATCCAGGAGCTCGAGCACATACGGGCCCGTAGCCAGGCGCACCGAGGTCGGTCCCAGTCGATCGAAGCTCCCGCTGCGCAGCACGCGGCCGGACGGCTCGAGGATGCGGAACCGCCAGCCGAGGCAGCCGGGTTCATCCAACACCATCACGAGGACGCTGGGCGCCTCGAGCTGGAGCACGAACCCGTCGACCGGGCCGTCGCGCGTGCTCACGACGACCGAGCCCGACATCCCGCGCGCTTCGACCGAGCTGGAGCCGTCCACGCTCCAGGGCTTCATCTCGCTCGTCCGGAGCACGTACTCGGCGCGCTCGAGCCCGTCGATCCGGAGCACGCCGCCGGAGGCCAGCACTAGCGGCGAGCCTGGAACGTGGCGGTCGGCGTGGTCGGCTCGCCGGACCTCGAGCAGCACGGTGACCGGCGCGCCGTCGTAGTCGAGGACGCGGCCGCGGATCCAGACCTCGGGCTCGAGGGGGATCGAGCCGAGGTCGTTGAGGCCGGGCTCGAGCTTCACCTCGCGCTCCAGGGCGGCGTAACCCTTCGGGCGGCTGCGGATCTGGATCGTCCGCGGGGCCAAGCGCTCGTGTAGGAACCAGCCATCCTCCGGCTTGAGAATAGGGATCATGACCCGGCCGTGGGCCATCGAGCACACGCTGTCGCGCAGGATCTCGCCGCTGCGCGCGTCCACCAGCCGCCAGCGAACGGAGGCGAGGCAGTCGAGGATTCGTTCCGGCGCGATCACGAACACGAGCTCGTCGTCACCGGGCTCGAGGGGAAGCGTGTCGATCACGACGTTGCCCAGGACCAAGCTCACGAAGAGTGGCGGCGGCTCGCGCAGCGTGAGAATTCCGAGAACGTCGGTCTCGCCCTTGCTGCGGAGGTTCTCGAAGGAAGCGAGGCTCCAGGCGGGATCGAGCAGGGAGGGTCCCGTCCCTTGGGGATCCGGCGGCTCGCGCGTCCCGACGGCAGCCAAGTCCATGACGCCCAGATCCCGGCGAGCGCCCTCGAGGCTCGACAACCAGGGACCCCCGGCCAAGTCCCGGACGCGTATCGGGACGCGCAAGGGCAGGCGGGGCTGTAGGACGAAATCGTGACGCAGGATCGGCCGCGCCAGCTCGAGGTCGAGCACCGCCAGCGCGTGCTCGTGGTCGCGAGCGCCCGCATATGCCCACCAGCGGCCCGGGTGGAGACCCGAGATCGAGAAGTGACCCTCGTCGCCGGCGTCCGACTTCCGCTCGCCGCCGAGTTCGTCCTTCAAGTGGATCCAAGCCAAAGGCGCAGGCTTGCCCAGGGCGTCTTGGACGGAACCCTTGAGCGTGCAGGCCGGGCTCGATCTGCCTGCGACTCCATCGAGCGTGCGGGCGGCGGCAGCGATCTCCTCGCGCGTGTCTTCGCTCGCTTGGCTGATCGCCTCGAGCTCGACAGGCTTGGTTGGAGCGGAAGTCGCCGAGGGCTCCCGAGACACCTCCGCCGGCGGTGCGGCGGGCCGCTGGAACAGAAGCAAGACGCCGAGCCCGGCGAGCGCAAGCACGATCAGCGCAAGGATGGCCTTCAAGCGTGTGGGCCTCCAGCGAGGACGGGTACCAGTCTAGGTGCCGTCCCTGCGCAACGGTCGCGCTCTACGAAATGATCCGAGTCCGCAGCGCGCGATCTAGGCGGGTTGACCCCTTCGTAGCGAGCCGCGTTCCTCAACCGCGCCGGCGCAGCGATTCGCGCACGAAGCCGCCGTCGCTGGCGCTGGCGACGATGGAGCGGATCTCGGCGCGGACGGGCGGGAGGAGCGCGAGGCGCCTGGCGGCGGAGAGGGCGAGGGAGTGGGTGCGCTGGATGTCGAGGGGCGTGACGGAGGGGCCGTAGCCGGAGGCGAGCCAGCGCAGAGAGGCGAGGGCCAGGGCGAGGGAGACGTGGGGGTGGGTGGCGAGGTGGTCGCGGCCGGAGCGGGCGACGGCGCGCAGGTCGCAGGGCACGCGTTGGGCGAGCTCGAGGGCGAGGTCGAGGTGGCCGAGGTGCGAGGCGGTCGAGAACCAGCCGGCGGAGGGCGCGGCGGCGATGAGGTCGATGAGCAGCGCGCGCTCGTCGCCGGCGTAGGTGGCGGCGAGGCGGCGGAAGGTGGCGAGGCCGGGATGGCGGCGCGCGAGGGGGAGCGCGTAGCGGTGCCAGGCGTCGGAGGTGCGGCCGGCGGCGAGCAGGATCGACTCGCAAGTGCGGTCGATCGCCTCGTCGTGCTCGGGGAAGCGCGCGGAGCGGGACGACTCGGCGTAGTCGACGGCCGCGTCGGGGTCGGAGAGCGCGAGGAGGGCGCGGACTCCGTGGCGGCGGAGGTGCCAAGCGGTGCGCGGGGCGCGGGCGAGGAGCGAGAGGACGGCGCGGGGCCGATCGGCGGCGAGCAGCGCGCTGAGGCAGGGCTCGGCGACGTGCTCGAGGGCGAGGGAATCGTCGCTCTCGGCGTCGAGGTGCTCCGCCAGGAGCGGAACGAGGAGATCGGCGTACTGGGACGCGAGCTCGGGCTCCGCGCACAGCTCGCCCCAGCGCTCGCCGAGCGGCTCGAGCAGGTCGAGGTAGGAGGCGCAGTAGGCCTCCCACAGGCGTGCGAGCCAGGCCGAGCGGGTGCGGACGTCGGCCGGCGCGGCTTGGATCAGCGGGATCAGCTCGGCCAGCGCGCGGCGGACGGCGGCTCCGAGGGCGCGCGAGCCGGCGACGTTCTCGAGGGCCGGCTCGAGGCGCTCGATCAGGCGCACGGCGCCTTCCGCGGCCTCCAGGGGATCCTCGCGCGCGGCGGCCTGGATCTCGAGGACCGCCGCGCGGACGCGCTCGCTCGCGGCGCGCGCCGAGCGCCAGCCGAGGGCGCGCGGTCGCAGGCGGCCGACGAAGGCCCAGCGGCGTGATCGGGCGGGGCGGTCGCTCCTGTCGCCTTGTGGCATCGTGCGTGAGTATCGGCCATAACATCCGCCCAGGACCACTTCAACGAGGCGGCTCGCGGCGGGAGATACGAGCGAAGGAAGAAAGAGCCGATCCGGCGTCCCGTAGGGTGGTGGAGGACGAAGAGGCGGCCGGAGGCCTCTCACGCGAAGCGGAGGTGCAACGATGAGCAAGAATCCCCTGAGACGCCTGAGCGAGCTGGACCAGAGCGTCTGGTACGACTACATCCGCCGCGACCTGGTCGAGGGCGGCGGGCTGCAGCGGCTGATCGACGATGACGGGTTGGCGGGCATGACCTCCAACCCGAGCATCTTCCAGAAGGCGATCGCGGAGACGGAGCTCTACGACGAGGAGATCCGCGCCCACGCCTCGCGGGGGCTGGAGCCGGCGGCCGTGTTCGAGGCCCTGGCGGTCGAGGACGTGCGCAACGCCGCCGACGTGTTCCGGCCGCTGCACGATGCGAGCGGCGGCGAGCACGGCTTCGTCTCGATCGAGGTCGGTCCGCACCTGGCGCGCGACACCCAGGCCACGGTCGAGGAGGCGCGGCGGCTGTGGAAGTCCTGCGATCGGCCGAACGTGATGGTCAAGATCCCCGGCACGGCCGAGGGACTGCCGGCGATCCGGCGGTGCCTCGCCGAGGGCATCAACATCAACATCACGCTGCTCTTCTCGGTGCCGCGCTACCGCGAGGTCATGGAGCAGTACTTCGCCGCGCTGGAGGAGCGCGCCGGCCGCGACGAGCCGCTCGGGCGGATCCGCTCGGTCGCGAGCTTCTTCGTGAGCCGCGTGGACACGAACGTGGACAAGAAGCTTGATGCCGCCGCGAAGGACGCGTCGCGCCCCGAAGGCGATCGGCGGCTCGCGCGCGAGCTGCGCGGGAAGCTCGCGATCGCCAACGCGCGGATCGCCTATCGGGCCTTCGAGGAGACCTTCCGCGGGCCGCGCTGGGAGGCGCTCGCCGCGAAAGGCGCCGCGATCCAGCGGCCGCTCTGGGCCTCGACCTCGACCAAGGATCCGGCCTACCCGGAGCTGTACTACGCCGAGGCGCTGGTGGCGCCGCGCAGCGTCGACACGATGCCGCCCGAGACCTTCGAGGCGTACCGCGAGCGGGGAGATCCTGAGGTTCGCATCCGCGAGGACCTCGACGGCGCGAAGGAAGCCTTCCGCGGTCTCGGGCGACTGGGGATCGACGAGCAGAAGGTCTACCGCGAGCTGGAGGACGAGGGCGTGCGCAAGTTCGCCGACTCCTACGACCAGCTCCTGGAGGCGATCGGGAGCAAGGAGCGCACGCTCGGCGTCGGTTGACGCCGGCCCGGCGCTCCTCGAAGCCTGCGCCCTCCGCCCGCGCCATGGGCGTTGCCGGCCGCGTGCTCCTCGCCGGGCACGCGCCTCGTCGCC
>DATKBQ010000376.1:0-7174 GCA_035546375.1 Planctomycetota bacterium
CGCTCGAGGGCGCGCAGGATGCGCTCCGCGGTGCGCTCGTAGTCGGCGCGCGTGCCGCCGATCGGGTCGGGGACGTCGCCGCCGTCGGGATCGAGCAGTTCGCAGTGCCGCGTGCCGCCCGGCGGCATCAGCAGGCGCAGCGAATCGAGGTGACTGGCGGTCAGGGCCAGCAGGAGATCGAGCTCCTTGATCTCCTGGGGCACGGCGGGGCGCGAGGCGTGGGTCGAGATGTCGATGCCGCGCTCGGCCAGCACCGCCACGCCGTGCGCCGCGGGCGGCAGGCCGGAGCCGCCCAGCACGCCCATCGAGGTGAGGTGGAAGCCGAACTCCCCCAGGCGTGCGGGGGCGATCTCGAGGCGCCGCGCGAGCAGGTCGCGCGCCAGGCCCTCGGCCATCGGGCTGCGGCAGGTGTTGCCGGTGCAGACGAAGCCGATCTTCAACCCGCCAACCGCGCGCAGCTGCTCCAGCTCGAGGATCCCGCTGCGCAGGAGCTCGAAGTGGCCCGGCCCGAGCTTGAGGACCACGGATGACTCCCCCAGACGCGGCGGCCCGCCGTCGAGGACGTAGGCCAGCTCCCTGCCGAAGGCTCGCGCCACCGCGTCGGCGTCGGCCAGCGGCGCACTGCCTTGAAGATTCGCGCTGGTCGCGACCACCGGGAACTCGAGCGAGCGCAGGAGCTTCGCCGTGCTCGGCTGCGCCGGGAAGCGCACCCCGGTCCAGCCGCCGCAGGCCGCCGCCTCGAGACCGCGCGGAACGCCCGGCAAGACCAAGGTCAGCGGCCCGGGCCAATAGCGCTCGACCAGGCGCCGCACCATCGGCGACACGCGCGCGAACTCCTCGAGCGCGGAGAGCGCGCCGACGTGCCAGGTCAAGGGCCGCGCGGCGTCGCTCTGCTTGAGCGCGCGCAGGCGCCGCAGCGCCGCGGGGTCGTCGGCGCGCGCGGCGATCCCGTACACGGTCTCGGTCGGGATCGCCACCAGCTCGCCGCGGGCGAGCGCCGCCCCGACGCGCTCGCGCTCCGCCCGGCCGGGCGGCTTGGTGCCCCAAGCGATGCGTTCCACTTCCTCACTCATGCGCGTTCGAACCCGGGGCAGGCGCTGGTAGCCTATCCGCCCCCCGATTCCAACCCAAGCGCGGGTCGCGCGCGCGGCGCAGCGCGGGCACGATGGACGAGCACGCTGATACCAGGGAAGGCGAAGAGCGCCGCGGTCCGCGGCCGCGCTCACCGACCGAGCAGGTCGCATTCCTGGCGCGACTCGCCGGCGGCCTCGCGCACGAGATCAAGAACCCCTTGTCCACCATGGCGATCAACCTGGCGCTGCTGGAGGAGGACTGGAACCGCGGCCTGCGGCTGGGCTCCGGCGAAGGCGCCGAGCTGCCGCCGCGCGAGCAGCGCTCGCTGCGCCGCGTGAAGACCCTGCAGCGCGAGGTGCGCCGCCTCGAGCTGATCGTCGAGGACTTCCTGCGCTATGCGCGCGGCGGCCAGCTCAACCGCGCGCCGCGCGAGCTGGCGACGATCGTCCGCGAGCTCCTGGAGTTCGTGGAGCCGGAGGACCTCGCCCAGGGGATCCGCCATCACGTCGACCTCCAGGTGGGCCTGCCGCTGGTGATGGTCGACGAGACGGCGTTCAAGCAGGCGGTGATGAACCTGCTCGTGAACGCGCGCCAGGCGATGCCGGGCGGCGGCGAGCTCTTGGTGCGCATGCGGCGCGAGGGGCACTGGATCGAGCTGTCGGTCACCGACACTGGCATCGGCATGGGACCCGAGCAGCTCGAGCACTGCTTCGAGGAGTACTGGTCCGACAAGAAGGGCGGCACGGGCCTGGGCCTCTCGACGGCGCGGCGCATCATCGAGGAGCACGGCGGCTCGATCGGGGTGGTCTCCGAGCCGGGGCGCGGGACCTCGTTCTCGATCTGGCTGCCGCTGATCGTCGAGCTGGCCGGAGCGCAGCGCACCGCTCCTCCCGCCGCGCCGAGCCCCGCGGGCGGAGGGCGCGGCGCGGCGTCCCGCGCCGGGGAGGACGGCGCGGAGGCGCGCCCATGAGCGCCTCCGGCGAGGCGGTGCAGGGCGCGCGCGTCCTGATCGTCGACGACGACCGCGGCCATGCCGAGGCGCTCTGCGAGGGCCTCGAGGTCGAAGGCTACTGCTGCACGCTTGCCGACTCCGGCCGCGAGGGCGTCGAGCGCATGAGCGAGCAGGGCTTCGACGCGGTCCTGACCGACCTGAAGATGCGCGACCTCTCCGGCCTCGACGTCATGCGCGAGGCGAAGGTCCTGCAGCCGGACGCGGTGGTCCTGATGATCACCGGCTACGGCTCGGTCGAGACCGCGGTCGAGGCCATGCGCCTGGGCGCCGCGGACTACCTGACCAAGCCGGTCCTGATCGCCGAGCTGCGCACGCGCCTCGAGCGGGCGATCCAGGAGATCGCCCAGCGCCGGGAGAACGCCGGCTGGCGGCGCCAGGTCGACAAGAGCTACGGCTTCGAGGGCATCCGCGGCAACTCGCCGGCGATGCAGCGCGTGTTCGAGATCCTCGGCCACGTCAGCGAGACCAACGCCACGGTGCTCATCCTGGGCGAGAGCGGCACCGGCAAGGAGCTGGTGGCGCGCGCCATCCACGCCAACTCCCCGCGCCGCGACGGGCGCTTCGTCGCGGTGAACTGCGCCGCGCTCTCGGAGGGACTGATCGAGAGCGAGCTGTTCGGCCACGTGAAGGGCGCCTTCACCGGCGCCGTCGCCGCCAAGGAGGGGCGCATCGTGTACGCCGGCGGCGGCACGCTGCTCCTCGACGAGGTGGGGGACATGCCGCTGACCACCCAGGCCAAGCTCCTGCGCGTGATCGAGACGCGCGAGGTCTTGCCCGTCGGCGGCAACGCGCCGCGCAAGGTCGACATTCGCCTGATCGCGGCCACCAACCGCGACCTGCGCGAGATGGTGAGCCAGGGAAGTTTCCGCGAGGATCTGGTCTTCCGGCTGCAAGTGGTGACGATCGAGCTGCCGCCCTTGCGCGAGCGCGGCGGCGACGTCCCGCTCTTGGTCGACCACTTCATCGCCGAGCTGGCGGAGGCCCACGGCCGCAGCGTGCGCGGGATCAGCCCCGAGGCGCGCACCGCGCTCGTGCGCTACCCCTGGCCCGGCAACGTGCGCGAGCTGCGCAACGCGATCGAGAACATGGTGCTCTTGGCGCGCGGCGAGGTGCTCGAGCTCGAGGACGTGCCCGAGCCGATCCGCGAGGGCAGCAGGCTCGGGGCTCGCCGCGCGAACGGCTACGACCTGGCCGGGCGCTCGCTGGACGAGGTCGAGCGCGACCTGATCGAAGCCAACCTCGACCTCGCGGGCGGCAACCGCGAGAAGGCGGCCAAGATCCTCGGCATGGGCGAGCGCACGCTGTACCGCAAGCTGAAGCAGTACGGGCTCTCGTGAACCCGGCGCGCGCCGCTCGCTCGCGCGTCACTCGCGCGCGAGGACCCACTCCACCCAGGCCGCGTCGAGGTCGGCGGGGCTCCAGCCCCACAGCTCGCGCAGCAGGCGGCGCTGCAGGTCGCCCAGGTCGGCGCCGCTGGGGTAGCCGGCCGCGTCGAGCTGGCCCTTGATCCCGCCCAGGAAGCGCGCGAACGCCTCGCCGTGCTCGTCCAGCAGGAAGCGCACGATCGACCAGGCGGCGACGTTCGCGTCGTCGTCCAGCTCCGAGAAGCCCTTCGCAGCCATGAGCTCCGCGAGCCGCGGCGCCTTGCCGCGCGCGACGAGCTTGCGCGCGGCCTCCTTCCAGTCGGAGGGGCCGCCTCCGTAGCGCTCCGAGCCCTCCTCGCCCTCGCGCGTGGTCGACGCGGGCTCGGCCTCCTTCTCGATGGCCAGCGCCAGCCCCTCGTCCAGCCAGATCGGAGGGTCGTAGGAGAAATGCTTGTAGCCGCAGAGGAAGAGGTGCGAGAGGTTGTGGGCGACGTGCGGCCAGAGCCAGCGGTCCTGGCGCAGGTCGCTGTCCTCGGCCGGCACCGAGGCGAGCAGCTTGTGCTGCCCCGGGAAGTGCCAGCGCAGGGAGTCGGTCACGCGGATGCCGCTGAAGTCGCCCGTGAACAGCGTGTGGGTGGCCCGCGCGCGGTGGAGGACCACCTCGAACTTGTCCTTCTCGCCCAGGTAGCGGCCGGCGCCCATGAAGGGACCCTCGGCCGTGCGCTCCTCGGGGAAGTCCGCATCGGTGACGCCGAGCAGGCGCTGGAAGCGCGCGTACAGCTCCTCGCCCTTCATCGCGAAGAGGTGCAGGCGCAGCCAGGGGTCGAGCTTCTTCAGCTTGAGCGGGATCGACGGCAGCGCCTCGCGCAGCCGCGCGAGCTCGGCCTCGACGCGCGCGCGGTCCTTCATGTCGATGGCCTCGCCCTCGAGCGAAGAGGCGAAGCGCAGGGGGGCGGTCTCCGCGAAGCGCCACGCCGGTCCGACGAGCTTCGCCGCGAGCGTCTGGCTGCCCTCGGGACCGATGGCGATCGGCCCGTGGGAGAGCACGCCGGCGGCCTGCATCAGCGCCGGGTCGTGCTTGCACCAGGGACAGGTCTCGGCGTCCTTGCTCCGACCCTGCGCCGCCCCGGAAGAGGGAGCCAGCAACGCGGCCGCGGCCGCGGCTGCGATCCACCGCCGTCCCACGCGGCCAGTCTAGCTACACGGTCGCGAGGCGCCCTCGGCGGCACCGCCCCGCTCGCGCTCGCCTGCCGGCCAGCCCGCCGCCAAACCGGTAGACGCGCCGCGCCCTGCGGGCGCGACTGCGGCACGTGCTCGCGTCGCTCGTGTGCCGCCGAGGGTGCGAAGCATGCCCGCCTATGGGCGTAAGCCCGGCAGGGGTGCCGCGGCTGGGCCGCCTGCCAAGCCGGCAGGAGGGCCGGAGCCCTCCCGCGGCAGGTGTCATTTTGGCAGTCACGGGAGGGGTCGTTCCGGCTCCAAGTCACGAAGCAGCAAGGGCTTACAACTGTCCCGGCACTGGCACGGAGTTTGTTCCGGCCGCACCCCGGCGCGTTCGACCCGCAGGCAAGGGAGCAGACATGGCTCAGCAATCCAAGATCATCGGCATCGACCTCGGGACCACGAACTCGGTCGTGGCGGTCATGGAGGGCGGCCAGCCGGTCGTCATTCCCAACCTCGAGGGCTCGCGCACCACGCCCTCGGTGGTGGCCTTCCAGGGTGAGACGCGACTGGTCGGCGCGCCGGCCAAGCGCCAAGCGGTCACCAACCCCACGCGCACGGTGGCCTCGATCAAGCGCTTCATGGGTCGCCGCCACCGCGAGGTCGCCGACGAGGAGAAGCTTGTCGCCTACAAGCTGGTCGGCGGGCCCGACGACCTGGTCAAGGTCGAGATCGACGGCAAGCAGTACACGCCCTCGGAGATCAGCGCGATGATCCTCGCGCACCTCAAGGAATCGGCCGAGGCCTACCTGGGCGAGAAGGTCACGCGCGCGGTCATCACCGTGCCGGCGTACTTCAACGACAGCCAGCGCCAGGCCACGAAGGACGCCGGCACGATCGCCGGGCTGCAGGTCGAGCGCATCATCAACGAGCCGACCGCGGCGACGCTCGCCTACGGGCTCGACAAGAAGAAGAGCGGCCGCGTCGCCGTGTACGACCTGGGCGGCGGCACCTTCGACATCTCGATCCTCGAGATCGGCGAGGGGGTGTTCGAGGTGCTCGCGACCAACGGCGACACGCACCTGGGCGGCGACGACTTCGACGAGGCCCTGATCCGCTACGTGGCCGACGAGTTCAAGAAATCGAGCGGGATCGACGTGCGCAAGGACCCGATGGCCTTGCAGCGGCTGAAGGAGGCTTGCGAGAAGGCCAAGGTCGAGCTGTCGAGCGCCACGCAGACCGACGTCAACCTGCCGTTCATCACCGCCGACGCCAGCGGGCCGAAGCACCTGCACGTCTCGATCTCGCGCTCCAAGTTCGAGCAGCTCGTCGAGCCCTTGATCGAGCGCACCCGCGGGCCCTGCCTGCAGGCCTTGGAGGACGCGAACCTGAAGCCCGACCAGATCGAGGAGGTGCTCCTGGTGGGCGGCCAGACGCGCACTCCGGCGGTCCAGGCGATGGCCAAGCGGATCTTCGGCCGCGAGCCGAACAAGGGCGTCAACCCCGACGAGGTGGTGGCGATCGGCGCGGCGATCCAGGGCGGGATCCTGGCCGGCGAGGTCTCCGACGTCGTCCTGCTCGACGTCACGCCGCTCTCGATGGGTATCGAGACCCTGGGCGGGGTCATGACCAAGCTGATCGAGCGCAACACGACGATCCCGACCAGCAAGAGCCAGGTCTTCTCGACCGCTAGCGACAGCCAGCCCTCGGTGGAGATCCACGTGCTGCAGGGCGAGCGCGAGTTCGCGCGCGACAACCGCACCCTCGGCCGATTCCACCTGGACGGCATCGCGCCGGCCCCGCGCGGCATGCCCCAGATCGAGGTGACCTTCGACATCGACGCCAACGGCATCCTGAACGTGAAGGCGGTCGACAAGGGCACCGGCAAGCAGCAGGCGATCCGCATCGAGGCCTCCTCGGGCTTGACCAAGGAGGAGGTCGAGCGCATGCGCCGCGACGCCGAGGCCCACGCCGCCGAGGACAAGGCGCGGCGCGAGCTGGTCGATCTCAAGAACCAGGCGGAGCAGATCGCGCACGAGACGGAGAAGACGCTCAACGAGCACCGCTCGAAGCTCGCGGAGTCGGACGTCAAGGCGATCGAGGAGGCGCGCGACGCGCTGCGCAAGGCGGCCGAGGGCGAGGACAAGGAGGCGATCCGGCGCGCGCTGGCGGACTTCCAGACGAAGGCGCAGAAGCTGGGCGAGGTGGTCTACCGCCAGCAGCAAGAGGCCGGTGGCGGCGGGCCGCCGCCGTCGGGGACACCCGAAGGCGGTCAGGGCCAGCCGGGGCCGGACGAGCCGGTCGACGCTGACTTCGAGGTCAAGACCTGAGCGTGGCGGGCGGAGCCTGGCGGCTCAGGTGTCGACCTCGAAGGGGCGCGTCGACCGCCGCGCGCGGCCATCGGGCCGCGCCCCGGCGGGCTTCAGCCCGCCGTAGCGCCGCGTAGCGGCGCCTTGGATCCACTGGCGCTCGACTTGTGCGAAGTGCGCGGCGGAGGCTCGTGGCGTGCGGTGCAGCGCAGCGGTCGCGATTTCGACGGGCGTCGGCCCTCGACGGGCGTCGAGGG
>DATKBQ010000377.1:0-3700 GCA_035546375.1 Planctomycetota bacterium
CGTGCCGTCGCTCGAGGCGGAGGCGACGAGCTTGCCGTCCGGCGAGAAGGCGACAGCCAGCACCTCGCTGCGGTGGCCGGAAAGCGCAGTGAAATCCGCCCCGTTCACGGCGTCCCAGATCCGGACTTGGCCGTCGTCCGAGCCGGTAGCGATCCTCGATCCGTCGGGCGAGTAGGCGACGGCGCGCACCGGCTGCTCGTGGGGAAGGACCAGCACGGCGTCGCTCGCGTCGCTCTCCCAGACGCGTGCGGTGCGATCGGTCGAGGCCGACGCCACGCGGGAGCCGTCCGGCGAGAAGCTCACCGACGTCACCGAGGCTTCGTGGCCCGTGAAGGTCGCGAGGACCCGGCCGCTCGCGCTCTCGCAGAGCGCGACCGTGGCCCGTTCCTCGTAGCCCGCGGCGAATCGTGCTCCGTCGGGCGAGAAGGCCACCGCGTTGACCGCATCGCCGTCGCCGGCCAGCGCGAGCGCGACCTCGCCGCTCTGCGCTTCGACGATCTCGATCGCGCCGTTCCAGGCCGCGCCGACCAACACGCGTTCGCCGCGCGGCCCCAGCGACAGCGCCGTGACCACCTCGTCGCTCGGGCGGTGCACGAGCACCGCGTCCGCCTGCTTCAGGTCCCACAGGCGCAGCGTGCGGTCCTCGGAGCACGAGAGGGCGGCGCCGATCCCCGCGACGAAGGCAGCGCAGCGCACCGGCTCCTCGTGGCCGCGCAGCACCGCACGCGTCTCGCCGCTCGCGAGATCCCATAGACGCAGCGTCTTGTCGAACGACGCGGAGAGGAGCCGGGCGCCTTCCGCGTCGTAGGTCAGGTCGTAGATCAGCGCCGAGTGACCCTTCAGCTCGCCTGCCAGCTCGTTGCGCTCCAAGTTCCAGCGGCGCACGGTTCCGTCCTCGGACCCTGCGGCCAGCTCGGACGCGCCGGGGGCGAAGGCCAAGGCCCAGATGGCGCCTCCGTTTCCCTCCAGCACCGCGGGCGGGTTCTCGCCGGCCATGTCCCACACGCGCACCGTGCCGTCCTCGCCGCCCGACGCCAGCCGGGCGCCGTCGGCGCTGAACGTCAAGCGCAGCACCGCTCGCTCGTGCCCCTCGAGCGTGCGCAGCTCCTGGCCGGTCGCGGCGTCGACCACGCGGATCGAGCTGTCCGCAGCGCCGATCGCGACCCGCGACGCATCGCTCGAGAGCGCGATGGCGTAGGAAGCGCGCACGGGCAGGTCCAGGATCGCCACGAGCTCCCCGCTCGCCGTGTCCCAGGTCCGCATCCGGCCGTCCACCGGCCCGCCGAAGCTGTAGAGCCTCGGCGCGCGCGCGTCGAACCACAGCGCGATCACGGCGTCCTCGTGCCCGGCGAGCACGAGCGGCTCGCGATCGCCGGCGAGGTCCCAGATGCGCACGGTGCGGTCGGCGGAGCCCGAGGCCGCGAGCGCGCCCGAGGGCGCAACGGCGAGCGCCGTGACGCGGTCCGCGTGCCCGGTGAGCGTCGCGCTCGCGGCGTCGGCGCGCAGGGCGAGGTGGCGCCACTCCCAGCCGCGCAGCTCCGCCGGCGAATCCTGGAGCAGCCGTTTCGCCTCGCGCACCTCGCCCGCCCGCAGGCTGGCATCGGCCGCGGCCACGTTCGCGAAGTAGCTCTGGCGCAGTGCCAGCGCCTCGCTCTCGCGTGCCGCGAGCTCGTTGGCCTCGGCCGCGTCGCGCGCCTGCGCCGTCCGCGCCTGCTCGCCGCGTACCGCCTCGAGCTTGTTGCGCTGCATCCACGCGAAGGCGCCCAGACTGGCGAGCACCACGAGCACCAGCCCGCCCAGCGCGGAGGCGATCGCCTTGTTGCGCCGGATCCACTTGCGGAACTCCGCCAGCGCCCCGGTCTCGTAGGCGGACACCACGCGCCCCTCGAGGAACGCGCGCAGGTCGTCCGCCATCTCCTGCATGCTCGGGTAGCGCCGGTGCCAGTCCCAGGCCATCGCTTTCCGGGAGATCGCGACCAGCTCCGGCGGGAGATCGGGCTCGATCTGCTCCAGCGGCGCCGGCGGGCCCTCCTGGATCCGGCGCAGGATCTGCAGGGGCAGCTGCACGACGCCCGGTTCGGCGTAGGGCCGGCGTCCGCTCAGGAGCTGGTAGAGCATGCAGCCCACCGAGTAGACGTCGGAGTGGGGGCCGATTTCCTCGAGCTTGCCCAGCGCCTGCTCGCGCGGGATGTAGAAGGGCGTGCCCATCACGGACCCTTCCTGCGTGTGCAGCGGCGAGCGGCTGTCCGAGGCTCCGATGGCGTCCTGGTCCACCGAGATGATCGTGTGCAGCGTGCTCGAGTCGGCGCTGGGCGCGCCTTCCTCGCGACCGCAGAGGCGCGCCAGGCCCCAGTCCATCACGTAGGTCTCGCCGAAGCGGCCGACCATGATGTTCGCCGGCTTGAGGTCGCGGTGGACGACGCCCTTGGAGTGGGCGTAGGCCATCGTCTCGCAGATGCGCAAGAGCGTGGAGAGGGCGCGGGCCTGCGACCAGCCCTCGCGGCCGGAGCGCGCCAGCTCGATCACGCTCTCGAAGTCGCGGCCCTTGACCAGCCGCATCGTGAAGTAGACCTGGCCCTCGGCGTCGATTCCGAGCTCGTGCACCGGCACGACGCCGGGGTGGTCGAGCTGGCCCGTGATCTGCGCTTCCTCGAGGAAGCGCCGGAGCATGCGGTTCTTCGCGCGGTCGGCGCCTGCGCCCCCGCGCTCCTCGCCGAGCATCACCTTCATCGCCAGGGGCCGGCGCAGATCCGTGTCCCAGACCTTGATGATCGCGCCCATGCCTCCGCGGGCGATCTCGCCGCGCAGGACGTAGCGCTCGCGCGTCGCCTCGGCGTGGCGGCGGAGGTGCTCCAGCCCGGCGGCGTCGCCGCCCTCCGGCTCGGCCTCGAGCATGATCTGGGGACCGGCCTGCGCGCCGAAGTGTTCCTCGAGCCGGCTGGCGAAAGCCGACTCCACCGACGGCGGGCGCAGCTCGCGACGCGCGGCCGTCCAGCGCTCGTGCAGCTGATGCAGTGCGTCGGCGAGCGCGGGGCGCTCGGCGCAGAACGAGTCGAAGTGGGCCTGCTGGCCGCGTGCCAGCCGCGCCAGGTACAGCGCGAAGGCTGCCTCGACCTCGGCGCTCGGGATCGGTCTGTCCTCAGGACCGCTCAAGACGCGGCACTCCCCCGCGCCACTGTAGCGGGTTTCGACGCCAGCCCGAAGATCATCGCTGGCGGCTGGATTCAGAACGTGAACGCCGTCTGCAGCAGGAGCTCGGTGACGTCGGAGTCGCTGCCGCCAGGCCCGGCGTCGATGCGCCCGTGGCCCACTTGGAGCTTCAGCGCGTTCCAGGTGCTGAAGTCCCAGCGCACGCCGATCAGGGCGCGCTCGAGGTCGTCGAGATCGGCGTAGAACGGGTCGCCGTCATCCACCTCGACGTTCTCCACGCGGGCGTAGGGCGTCCAGTCGCCGAGCTTGCGGCCCACCTGCACGTACCAGCCGGTCGAGGTCGCGCTGGAACCGTCCTCGTGCTCCACGTCGAACAGCTCACCGAGCACCTCCCAGGCCCCCTCGCGATAGGTGGCGAAGGCGCTGAGGATTCTCTCGTCGAGGCTCCCGTGCAGGGGCCCGGCGGAGGAGCTCGTGTTGGCCGGGATCTTGTCCAAGTAGATGCCGGCGCCGATCCGCAACCCCGGCACGCCGGCCGGGCGCGCGGCCA
>DATKBQ010000378.1:0-10642 GCA_035546375.1 Planctomycetota bacterium
CTCCCCACGTCACCCCACACGCCTACCCCCCCGCCTATCGGCGGGCGGTGAATCCTTGCGCGCATCGCACCGAGCTTGGACCTGGATCTCGCTGCTCGCGGGCGCCGCCTGCGCCCCGAGCGAGCCGCCGCCGGCGAGCGCGGCGGTCGCCACCGAGCTGCCCGCGGCCGAGACGCCCGCGGACGATTCGCCGGCGGAGCTCGAGGAGCTGCGCTCGAAGCTCGCGGAGTTGGAGGCGCTGCGCACGGCGGTGACGGAGCTGGAGGCCGCGAACGCGGCGCTGCGCGGGAAGCTCGGGTCCGCGGAACACGCTGCCGCGAACGGCGGCGACGATCCGGTGGTCCCCTTGCGGCGCCAGGTCGCCGAGCTCGAGGCCGAGCTGGAGCGCGAAACGGCCAAGCGCATCGCGCGCGAGGAGGAGTGGCTGCGCTACACGCGGGCCGTGGCCGCGCTCGAGCTGCGCTCGATGCCCGAGGAGCTGCGCTTCCAGCCGGACCTGCCGCCCGAGGTGCTCCTCGAGGCGGCGCGAGCGCCGGAGCCGGAGCCCAGCGCCGAGGAGCAGGCCCTGGCGGAGCGCAGCGCCGAGATCGAGCGCGCGCTCCGCGCGCTGCTGGCGATCGAGGAGGTCCGCGGGCTCGACCTGCTCGAGGCCGGGCGGCTCGGCGAGGGCTGGATCGGACCGGTCGTCTTCCGGCTCCTGGACGACCGCGGGCGCCTGGCGGGCGGCCTCTACGCCGAGCGCCTGCGGCTCGAGGGCAGCCGCGCGGCGCGCACGCTCACGCTGGTCCTCGAGGACGGCTACGAGACGCGCGCCGGCGAGCGCTCGCCGTTCGCCCGGGCGTCGGCGCCCGAGCCGGCGACCGGGCCCGCTCCCGGCCGCGGCGTGCGCCGCATCGCGCTCCCGAGGGTCGATCCCCAGCCGTGGCTGGAGGAGATGGGGGAGCTCTTCGCGACCACGCGTCTCGACCAGCCCCTCGACGACGGGCTGTGGAACCTGACCTACGTGCGCGGGACCCTGAACCAGCTCCTGCGCGAGGACCCCAGCGCCGGCTGGTGGCGCTTGCGCGCGCTGGACGGCGTCCTCGCCGGCGTCCTGCGCGGCGTGCACCTCGAGGGCTTCGCCCCCGACGGGCGGCTCGAGCGCCACCTCTTCGCCGACCGCATGCAGGTCCTGCGCGCGGACAAGGGGCTCCTGCTCTTGCTCGAGGACGGGGCGCAGATGCGCGGCGACGAGAAGGCCGCGTTCCTCGACGGGCGCTTCCGCATCTTCCTCCCGCGCGCCGACGCCGGAGCGTGGGAGGCGGCGGGGGTGCCCGGCCTGGCCGAGCCGACCGAGCGCGCCGTGCCCGGCGAGCGGTGATGTTCGGCCCCGAGGACCCCGACGAGCGCCCGGCGCCGCACCGCGCCGAGGCCACCCTGCCGCGCGTCCTGAGCGTCAGCGAGCTGACGCGGCGCATCGCCGGCCTGGTGGGCGGGCTCGGCCGCGTGAGCGTCGAGGGCGAGGTCTCGCGCATCACGCGCGCGGCCTCGGGCCACGTCTACTTCGACCTGATCGACCTGGATGCGAAGCTCGCCTGCGTCGTCTGGCGCAGCAGCGTGGCGAGCGCGGTGCGCTTCGAGCTGCGCGAGGGCGCGAAGGTCGTCGCCCACGGGAAGCTCGACGTCTGGGCCCCGCGCGGCAGCTACAGCCTGATCGTCCAGCGCCTGGAGCCGGCCGGGCTCGGCGCGCAGCTCGCGCGGCTCGAGGAGCTCAAGCTCGAGCTGCGCGCGCTCGGCTGGTTCGACCGCAAGCGCGCGCTGCCCTCGATGCCGCGCACGATCGGCGTCGTCACCAGCCGCGACGGCGCCGCGTTCCAGGACTTCCTGCGGACGCGCAGCGTGCGCTGGCCGGGCTACCCCGTGCGCCTCGCCCACTCCCCGGTGCAGGGCGCGGGCGCGGCGCGCGAGATCGCGGCTGCGATCGCCCGCCTGGGGGCCAGCGGCGTCGACGTGATCGTCGTGTGCCGCGGCGGCGGCTCGCTCGAGGATCTGTGGTGCTTCAACGAGCGCGCGGTGGCGGAGGCGATCTGGCGCTCGAGCGTGCCGGTGGTCTCCGGCGTCGGCCACGAGACCGACGTCACGCTCTGCGACCTGGTCGCCGACCGGCGCGCGCACACGCCGACCGACGCGGCGCAGACGGTGATCCCCGACCGCACCGCGCTCCTCGAGGCCCTCGGCCGCGCGCACAACCACCTATTGCAGGCGATGGACACCGCGCTAGGCCGGCGCGCCGAGCGCCTCGAGCGCGCGGGGCGCTCGCGCGTCCTGTGCGACGCGCGCTGGATCCTCGCCGACCGCGGGCGGGTGCTCGAGCGCCTCGCCCGGGCGGTCGCGCTCGCCGGCCACCGGCGGCTCGACGCCGCCGGTGCGCGCGCGATCGACCTGCACCGGCGCATCCAGCTCGCCAGCCCGCGCCGCTCGATCGAGGCCCGCGCCGCGGCCCTGGAGCGCGCGGCGCTGCGCGCGCTGCCCGGCGCGCTGCGCCGCCTGGAGCGATGCGAGCAGCGCCACGCGCTCTCGGCCAGCCGGCTGGAGGCTCTCTCGCCGCTCAAGATCCTGGCGCGCGGCTGGTCGATCACGACGCGCGCCGGCGAGGGCGAGGCGCTGCGCGAGGCCTCGCGCGTGCGGCCCGGCGACGAGATCGAGACCACACTATCGCGCGGGCGGATCGTCTCGCGCGTGACGCAAGTCCAAGACGGCGCCGAGGACGGCGCCGGAGCGGCGGGCTAGGGGGCGCCAAGTGCGCACGGCCGCGGTCGTCGTCAACTGGAACGGCGGCGAGGACAACCTCGACTGCATCGAGTCGCTCGCCCGCCAGGTCGAGCTCGGCCGCATCGTCTTCGTCGACAACGCCTCGAGCGACGGCTCCTGCGAGGCGGTCGCGGAGCGCTTCCCCGCGATCGAGCTGATCCGCAACGAGCGCAACCTGGGCTACGGCGGCGGCAACAACGCCGGCATCGCGCAGGCCCTGCGCTGGGGCGCCGAGGCGATCCTGATCGTCAACAACGACGTCGTCCTGCCCCCGGACACCCTGGCGCGGCTGCTCGCCGAGCTGGAGCGCGACCCGCGCGTGGGCATCGTCGGCCCGCGCGTGCTCTACCGCCCCGATCCCTCGCGCATCTGGGCCGCCGGCGGCCGCCTGACCTGGCGCCAGAACCTGACCACGCTCCGCGGCCACGGCGAGCGCGACGGCGCGCGCTGGCGCGCCACGACCGACGTCGACTACGTGATCGGCTGCGCCATGCTCGTGCGCCGCGCCGTCTTCGAACGGATCGGCCTCTTCGACCCCGACTACTTCGCCTACACCGAGGACGTCGACTTCGGCCTGCGCGCCGCCCGCGCCGGCTGGACCTCGCGCATCGTCGGCGAGGTCGCCGCCCTCCACGCCCCGTCCACCTCCACCGGCGGCGGCTACAACCCCCGCCGCAAGTACATGATGGGCGTCAACTCCATCTGGTTCCTGCGCCGCTACGCCGGCCCCCTCCAGTGGTGCCAGTTCCTCCTCTTCGACGTCTCCAGCCTCCCCTTCGTCTACCTCGCCGGCCTCTTCCGCGGCCGCGGCAAGGCCGTCCTGGCCAAGGCCGCCGGCATCCTCGACGGCCTGCGCGGCCGCCGCATCGACGCCCGCACCGTCCAGTCCGGCTCGAGCTGGCTCTGGTAGCGCCCGCCCCCGCGCACCGGCTGCACGCAGACGCGCCCCGACAGCACCTGAGCGACGGCGGCAACAGCGCGACTCCGCGCGCAACCGAGTCGCGCCCGCTCGCCGGACCGAACCGGCGCGACGCCGCGCACAGGCTGCAACCAACCTGGGGCTCCAGCGCGACGAGCGGATTCGAACCTGGCTGCGGCGTGCACGCGCGCGCGACGCGCGCTCCGCGCGCGATCAGTCCTCAATCAAGTTCCACGTGCGGGCGACTCGCCCGAGCATCCGGACGCCGCTCCACCCGCGACTGCCTCCCGCGCCGCGACCTGGAGCAACCGGCCGGACTGAACCCGGCTGCGGTCCGCATCTGTGCGCGGCACAGGTCCGTCCAGCGATCAGTCCCCAATCAAGTTTCCCATCGTCCGCGGGCGTCCTCGAAGGATGAGCCTCGGCACGAGATTCTTGGTAGTTCCACGGGCGCTCGACTCAGAACGCCGAGCGCCGCCCCCTAGGAACTTGAATGAGGACAGATCGGTGGGTGAGGACCGCGGGTCGTCGGACAAAAAAGGCCCGATTCACGTGCAACCGGCGCGAGACCCGAACGTCCTGGTCATCGATGGGACGTCGAACAAGAGCGCGCCAGACCGAGTTCGCGTTCCTGCGCTGGGGCGGAGCGCGGAAGGGGGCGGGCCGCAAGCCCAAGGGCGAGCGGGCGAAGGTCTCGCACCGCACGCGTGCGCCGCTGGCGTCGCGCTTTCCGGTGCACGTGACGATGCGGCTTCGCAATGGCTTGCCGAGCCTGCGGCGCGCGAGCGAGCTCCGCGCTCTCTGCGGCGCGTTCGAGGGGGGAGCGCAGCGGTTCGGGTTCCGTCTGAACCAGTACTCGGTGCAGACCACGCACCTTCACCTCCTTGTCGAGGCTCCGGATCGGCGGGCGCTGTCCCGGGGCGTGCAGGGCTTGGCGGTGCGCGTCGCGCGGCGCTTGAACCGTCTGTGGACGCGCAAGGGAAAGGTCTTCGCCGACCACTACCACGACAGGATCCTGCGGACCCCGAAGGAGGTTCGGAACGCGCTGGCCTACGTGCTGAACAACGCGAAGCGGCACGGGATCTTCCATGCCGGCGTGGATGGCTTCTCCTCGGGGCGGTGGTTCGACGGCTGGCGCGGGGCGAGGCCGGTGGATCTGGGGAGCGCGATCGTGGCGAAGGCGCGGACGTGGCTCCAGACGATCGGGTGGCGCCGCTGGGGCTTGATCAGCGTCGACGAGGTGCCGCGGGGGTCGGGATGAGGCGAGCAGGTCGGGAGCTGCGACTGCATGGGCTTCCGGCTTGCATCCGAGCGTGCCTGCGCACGAGTGGCGGCGCGCGGTCACGCAGGAGGCTGGCCCTGGAGGCCGGCTTCGCGCAGGACGCGCTCCAGCTCGGGGGCGGGCAGGTCGCGGCTGTTCGCCCGCAAGTCGCCGACGAGCTCGCCCGCCTCGGTCGCGTTGTCGGGGTGCTGCAGCGCCGCGGGGACGCAGCGCGGGTGCACGAGGACGGCGCTGGTGCGGATCTGCTTGCCGAAGGCGACGGCGCGGGCGAGGGCGACCCGTGGCTGGCCCTGCAGCAGCTTGTCTCCGCACTGCTTGCACGCGGCGCGGCCGCTCGGGTCGAGCTCGGCGTACGGCAGGCGCGGGCGCTCGGCGCGTGCGCGCTCGCGGGCTTCGGCATCGGCTTGCAGCTCCTCGAGCGGCGGGACCTCGAGGCCGGCGGGCCAGGCGCGGCGCGCGTAGGCCTCGGCGAGGTCTTCCGGGCGCGTGCGCGCCGCACAAGCCAGGTGGTGCCAGAGGTAGCCGCGCCCGAAGGGGCCTTCCACCTCGACCCCCAGGCGCAGCGCTCCCTTGGCGATCTTGCGGCGGCAGGTCTTGCAGCTCGAGCGGGACGAGCGGGCGGCCTCGATCTTCTGCGGCTCGCTGGGGAGCGGCTCGGATCCGGGTTCGGCGCTCAGCGCGTCTTGCGCCGCGCCGTGCGGCGCTTGGCGCGCGGCGCGCGGGCTTGCGGCGCGCGCGGCGGCAGCGGGTAGCGGCTCGCGGCGCGCAGCTTCGGCGTGGCGCGCGCGACGTCGGCCAAGAGCTTCGCGATCAGCTCCTCGCGCCGCTCGAGCAGGCGATAGCCGTCGGGGTCGCGCAGATAGCCGCGCGCCTGGGGATGGCGCTCGAAGAGCGTCTTCTCGCCCAGCTCGGCCGAGAGCCGCTCCAGCCGCGCGCGCTTCTCCAAGAGCGCCTTGACCAGGATCGGCATCACGATCGAGTAGTCGACCTGCATGCTCTCGGTCGTGCGCCGGTAGTGCTCCTTCTCGACCTTGCCCCAGGTCACCGCCTCGCCCGGCGGGCAGGAGGAGAGCGAGCCGTCGGTCACCGGCGCCGTGGTGAGCTGGATGTCGTACAGGTAGCCCTGCACATCCTCGAAGCCGAGGATCTGCGACAGCGCCGGCTCGGGCTGCAGGTTGAAGTTCTTCGGCACGCCGCCGCCGAGCACCAGCGTCCCGAGGGCGCGCGCGTCGGACTCGCGGATGCCCCAGCGGTGGTAGGCGCAGCTCTCGAAGACCTCGCCGTGGAGGTCGAGCTCGAAGCGGTAGGTGTCGCGCTCGCTCCCCGGGTTCGCCTCGCGCAGCGCCCACAGCGCCATCGAGTTCAGGAACACCGAGCCGTCGGCGGGCGCGCCGACGAAGATCGGGATCGCCTTGCGCGCGCAGAGCGCGAGCAGCCCCTCGCGGACGCCATTGCGCCGCTCCAGCTCGGCGTAGCGCAGCCCGAGCAGGCGCCGGAACTCCGGCCCGGTCATGCGCCGCTGGAACTCCTCCTCGCGCAGGAGCGCGCGCAGGTAGCGGTCCTGGTCGAGCAGGAGCTCCTCGTCGAAGCCGACGTCGGTGACGCGGATCGTGCGCTCGTCGCGCAAGGCGCCGTCGTCGCCGAAGATCTCGACCTCGTGGAAGGGGTGCTCGGCGGCCCGGTCGAGGGCGCGGTGGCCGTCGTGGTAGCAGACCGCGTCGGTGGTCGAGAGCATGCAGAACCAGCCGGTCTCGAGCAGCGGGCCGAGCCAGGTGTAGTGCTGCCCCGACACGGTCACCGGTCCGGAGATCGAGATCGTCATCGGCAGGCCCTTGCCGATCGCCTCGTCGAGGAGCTGCCACACGCGCCGCAGGAAAGCACCGCCGAAGGCCGGCAGGCTCCCCTCCAGGAGCTCGTCGAGCGTGACCGCGTCGGTCACCGGCCTGGCCACGAGCTCGCGGGGGGAGCGCTGGGCGCCGCGGCGGTGCGGGCCGGAGCGGTGGTCCTGGCGTGTGGGAGGCATGGACGGGGGAGTGTACGCAGTGCGTGCGCCTGGCTCCAAGGTGGGCGAGCGTTCCCGGCGGGTGCTTGCATGGCCAAGGTCCGCAAGGGATCCTTCGCGCTCCTGTGGCCGGAGAGCGATGACCGAGTTCAATCCCGAGGCCCGCGCCAGCTACAGCCGCCAGGACTACTCGCCGCGGCCGCGAATCGACGGGGTCGAGATCGTCGAGCTGAAGCGCTTCAACGACGACGGCGGCGCGATGACCGAGCTCGGGCGGCTCGAAGGCGGCGTGCACGCGCAGCTCCCGGGCTTCACGGTGCGCCAGGTCAACTACAGCGTCCTCGACCCGCTGGCCATCAAGGCCTTCCACCTGCACCGCCGGCAGACAGACGTCTGGTACGTCCCGCCCAGCGACAAGCTCTTGCTCGTGCTCGCCGACGTGCGCTCGGGATCGGCGAGCGAGGGCCTCGTCTGGCGCATGGTGCTGGGGGATGGGAACTCGCGCTTGGTGCGCATCCCGCCCGGCGTGGCCCACGGCTGCCGCAACCTGCGCCCGGCGAGCCCGGCGACGATCCTCTACTTCGTCGACGTGCAGTTCTCGACCGGCGAGGACTGCGACGAGGGGCGCCTGCCGTGGGACCACTTCGGCGCGGGCGTCTGGGAAGTCGAGCGGGGCTGAGCGACCGACGATCGCGGCGGGCGTCTGCCGCCGTGGCCGGCAGGCTCAGAGGGAGATCGCCGCGTGCAGCTTCGTCACGGCGGCTTGGTCGAACATCTTCAGCGCGAAGTCCGGCGACTGGTCGTGGAAGTTGGCCTCGACCATGCTGCTGTCGATCAGGAAGCGCAAGGTGTTCCTGCCGCCCTGCGTCTCGAGGATTGCGGAGCACTGGGTGTACTTGATCAGCTCCTGGCCCGGCTGGAGCATCGCCGGGTTCTGCAGGAGCATCTGGTACATCTGGACCATCGGCGAGTCCGCGGTCACGGTCACGTTGATGGTCTTGCCCTGGCCCTGGTACTGCTGTTCAACGACGGTGCCGATTCCGGGGGCGAAGGCGGCCATCATGGCGTTGGCCTGGGCCGCTTCCTCCTCCTGCGGCTCCTCCTTCGCGTAACCCTCCGGCGCGGCGGGCAACGCCTCGCGGATCGCCTTGGCGCGCCGCGTCGAGATCACGCCGAGCAGCGTGCGCGCGTCTCGCGAGCAGGCACCCCAGCGCCCGGCCTTCCAATGCTCCGCCATGGACGCGTGCAGCGCCGCGAAGTCGGGCGCTCCCTTGGGCTTGACGCGCTCCTGGGCGAGGGCGCCGAGGGCGATTCCGCTGGCGAGCACGATGGGAACGAAGATGCGCATGTTCATGGCTTCCTGATCGAGAGGTCTCGGGTGGCCGTCTCCGCCGGAGGACTGGGGCTCCGCCGGCCAACGGACCCAGCTTAGCGAGGACGGCCGCATCGCGTAGCCTGCCTGGCCGCGGAATCCTTTCCACCGAACCTTGCCGGCTGGTGGGCGGCATGTTTCCGCTCGACTTCCGGAGCTCGAGCGCGCGTCAATCCCCGCCGCCCTCGAAGCGAACTTCGCGCTGCTCGCCCGCGGCCAGCTCGAGTTCGAAGGGGCGCTCGACCTCGCCGAGCCGCAAGCGCAGCTCCGCCCGACCGCTGGGGAGCCACACCACGATTTCTTCTCCTTCTTCGAGCGGGGCCGCGGCGACGACATATCCCTCGAGCCACGCGCCAAACCAACCGCTGCGGCCCGAAGCGTTCACGACGCGCAGGCGCGCGCCGCGACGGAGCTCGACCCTCACTCCACTGCGCGGGCGAGCTTCCGCCAGCTCCACGCCTGCGACCCAGCCCACGTCGCCACCCTCCGTTTGTGCGAGGAACCCGTAGGTGCCCGGCGGCAAGCCACGCGCTCGGAACTCGCCGTCTCGAGCCTGGACGAGCGTGCAGATTGCCTCGAGTCCTCCGCGCTCGCAGATCGTCACCTGCGCGCCGCCCTGCCGCGCGCTTCCAGCCACGACCTCACCCTCGACACGGCAGGACGCCTTCACCGTGAGCAGCAAGCCCTCCTGGCCCGATGCCGCCTCGACGGGATCGGAAATCATGCCGGTCTTGTGGTTCTGGACAGTCAGCCACCACCTGCCCGCCGGCAGCGGCCCGAGCGCGAACCCTCCTCGATCGAGATCGGCGGAGAGATGGCCGTATGTCCAGCCTTGGTCATGGGAAGAGGCATCCACGTGTCCCTGCTCGACCGGCACGCCGCTCGAATCGACGACGCGTCCGCGGAGGTAGAGCCCTCGGTCGGCGCGCAGCAGGATCTCGGGCGGAGGGACGTCCCCGACCTCGATCGGGATCGCGAGCGTGGCGACGCGCTCCGTTGGCGGCGGTCCCCCCTCGACCGGGTTCGCTGGGGCCGCCTGATTCATCGTCGGGTACTTCGCCGGCGTGGGCCCGATCAGCCACGTGCCGGGCGGGACGTTCCGGATCGTGAACCGGCCCTCCGCATCGGTCCGGGATCCGGGCAAGGATCGCTCGAAGCCTTCGAGGAGCATCGGCGACACCGGGTCGTCGAACTCGGGGCGGACCACCCGGACCAACTGCCTGACCACGGGAGCGTCGAACTGGTCCAAGACCCGGCCCTTGACCTCGACTCCGCCCCCGGAGACCCAGAGCAGAGCCCGTTCCTCGCCGGATCGCAGCTTCAGCGGGGCCCAGATCTGCGTCATGGAGCCGCGAACTTTCAACTCCAGGTCGAGGCGCACGGAGGCGGGCAAGCCCTCCAGCGCGCACCGGCCGTCGCCGTCGGTGGTCGCAGTCCACTCCGGCGCCGGAGGGGATGAACTGGGCGAAACGAACTCGCCGCCATCGAGCTGGGCCATCCGGTTCCAGTCCGTGGTTGCCTGCACCTTGGCGCCGGCCAGCGGCGCGCCGGATGGATGGACGACGCGCACGAGCAGCTTCGCGGCGCGGGAGAGCCGCACCTCATGGGGAGCTCCGCGCGTGGAGAGGTCCGCCCGCACGAGGAAGTAGGCCGGCGCGAATCCCGCTGCTTCGGTCCGGCAGACGTCGGCGCGCCAGGATGTCCCCCTCAGCTCGAAACGGCCCTTGCGATCGGCCGCGACGCGCTCGGGCGCCTCCCTCGAGAACACCTCCACCGCGGCTCCGGGTACCGCCCGGCCGCTCCCGGCAGCTACCACGCGCCCGAAGAACACGAAGTCGGCTTGCGTGCCCACGCGCAGGAGCACCACGTGCTGCTGCCCCTCGGCCAAGGGGCCGACGTGCTGGACGGCGTCGCGATCCCGCGGGACCTCGATCTGGAAGGCTCGACCCTGCGGGACGAGGAACTCGACGCAGCCGTCGGCGCCGGTGCGCGGGATTTCGTCGGGACGGGCCTGCGCGCGGTTGACATAGGTGCGCGCACCGCTCGCTTCCTCGGATAGGAGGACGCGCGTGTCCGGGAGCGGCTCGCTCGTCTCCTTCGCGACCACGCGGACGCGAAGCAGCGCCTCGCCGGGCTCGAGGAAGAGCACCTCGGCCGGCGGGGCGTCCAGGGGAATCCAATCGGGGCCCGGAGGCGACTCGGCCTTGACCGAGACCCGCGTCTCGCGGGCCTCGCCAGGCGGAGGCGTGTGGGAGGCGGCGTCGGCTCGAGGCGATT
>DATKBQ010000379.1:0-4184 GCA_035546375.1 Planctomycetota bacterium
CCCCGCGACGAGCTGGAGGACGGGCTCCTGCGTCACCTGCGCCGCGAGCACGGGACGCACGTGAGCTGGGAGCGCGTGCTCTCCGGTCCGGGGCTCGTCGCGATCTACGCCTACCTGCGCGGGCTCTCCGGCGGCGCCGAGGAGGACCTCGCGCAGGGAAACGGCGAGGATCCGGCGGCCGCGATCTCGAAGGCGGCCCTCGAGGCCCGATCGCCCCTCGCCGAGCGCGCGCTCGAGCGCTTCGCCGCGCTCTACGCCAGCCAGGCCGGCAACTTGGCGCTGACCGTGCTCGCGAGCGGCGGCGTGTACCTCGCGGGCGGCATCGCTCCGAAGATCCTGCCGATCCTGGAGCGCCCGGACTTTCTCGAGGCCTTCCTCGACAAGGGGCGCCTGCGGCCGTTCCTCGAGGCGGTGCCCGTGCGCGTGATCCTCGACGACCGCGCGCCGATCTACGGGGCGGCGCGGCGCGCGCTGGCCGAGCTCGAGGATCCCGCGCCGGCGGGCCCGGCGTGAGCACGCGCCGAGAGCGCGGCGCGGACGGCTGCGCCGACCTGGTGCTCGTCCTGCCCGACGCCGAGCAGGTCTGCCGCGAGGCACGCGAGCGCTTCGCCGGCGAGGCGCGCTCGGCGGCGCGCGAGCGCGGCACGTTCCGCGTCGCGCTCTCCGGCGGCTCGACCCCGCGCAGGCTGTACGAGCTGCTCGCCGAGCTCCCTGCCGGCGAAGCGCCTCCGGCCGTGCCCTGGTCGAAGGTGCACTTCTTCTGGGGCGATGAGCGCCTCGTGCCGCCGGATCACGAAGCGAGCAACTACCGGATGGCGCGCGAGGCGCTGCTCTCGCGTCTGGAGCTCGCTCCCGAGCAGGTCCACCGCGTCCCGACCGAGCTGGAGCCCGAGCGGTGCGCGCAGGCCTACGAGCAGACCCTGCTGCGGGCCTTCGAGGGCCACGTGCGCTTCGATCTCCTGCTGCTCGGGATCGGAGCCGACGGCCACACGGCCTCGCTCTTCCCCGGAAGCCCGGCGCTCGAGGAGCGCGAGCGGCTGGTCGCCGCCGTGCGCGCACCCGGCGGCGGGCCCGACCGGGTCACGCTGACCCTTCCCGCCTTCGAGACGGCGCGCTGCGGATTCTTCCTCGCCAGCGGCGCCGAAAAGGCCGAGGCCGTGCGCGCAGCCCTCGGCGGCGGCGATTCGCCACCCCCCGCGGGCCGGGTCCGCCTGCGCGAGGGGCGCCTGGTGTGGCTCCTCGACCGCGCCGCCGCGTCGCGCCTCCCGGCACCGGACTGAGCGCAGAGGCGCATCCCCGGGAAAAAACTGGGGGTGCGGGACTGCCGCGCTATGCTCGCTCGTCGAAGGTCTTGCCATGCGCAGCTCCACGTTGCTCGCACTCGCGGTGGCCGCCGTCCCGCTTCTGGGCGGGGCGCGCGTGGGAGACCCCGCGCGTCCGGAGAACGCGCTCGCGCTGGTCGTCAACCCGCGCAACCCGATCACGAACGTCGGCTTCGACGAGCTGCGCGCCTATTGCCGCCTCGAGCGCCTCTTCTGGCCGAGCAAGACGCGCACCGAGCTGTTCCTGCGCCCCAGCGACTCCCCCGTGGGCCGCGTCCTGCTCGATCGCGTCTACCGCATGAGCCACTCCGAGCTGCAGAAGTTCTGGGTGGCCAAGATCTTCCGCAACGAGATCCCCGCCAAGCCGGCCGTCGTCCCCAACGCGCGCGCCGCCGGCGCCCGCGTGCGCGAGATCGAGGGCGCCTTCTCCTTCGTGCTGGCGAGCGAGATCCCCGAGGGCGTGCGCGTGGTCACGATCGACGGCAAGAAGCCGGGCGACGAGGGCTACCCGCTCGCGGGCGAGCCTGTGCCTTGAGGACGCCAACACCAGGGGACAGCCTTGGGCCAACCCGGGTCCGTCCCGTACGCGCGAGCTGACCGATCGCGCAAGGGTCCAGGGTCATCCTCGGTCTACAGGAGCGAGAGTAGTTGGTCCGAGACGGCGCGCGCCGCCACGCTGGTGTCGTACCTGGCCCTCGGAGCCAGCAACGGGCGCAAGTCGTCGCTGAATGCGCGCAAGGCTACCTTCTCAGCCAAGTTCTTCTCGAAGACTTCACGCGTCACGTTGGCTCCCTCGGCCCTCATGTACTGACGGAAGGCTTCCACGATCCGGCGTGGATCGGTACCCCCGGTCCCGAGCCCGATCCAGAGATCGAACAGGTCTCGTCCTTTCCGACGCTGGAACAGCGCGCGCAGCTTCGTCCCCAGAAGTTCCTCCAGCGCGTAGGTCTTGATCTGGGCGTCGCCATCGAACCACGGCGACCGGATGCTGTGCGATCGCGTGACCGGACCGAACACGGCGAAGTGCTCGCGCGAGTTGATCTCGACCTTGAGACGCAGCGAGACCACTGGCGGAATCTCGGAGTCCACGCGATACCGGAGCGTGACGTTGCTGGGGTTGTTCTCACGACGGGGTTTGCCCAAGAGGGGATCGAGTCGAGCTCGGATCGAGTCGAGAACCGGCCCGATGGGGCCCGGAGCGGCCTGCACGAGGTCGATGTCCTCGGAGTACCGCTGCGGCGGCGTGATGAACAGCTTGTGCAGGGCCGTTCCGCCCCGAAGGAGAAGCGCCTCGGAGCGCGCGGGCTCCTGGAAGATCTCGACCAGTGCCCGCGACAGGATCAGATCCTGCTCGACCTGGGCGTCCTGCGGCCAGGGTGCCACGTTGCGCCAATGCGTGATCGCGGCCTCGGGGATCATGCCTCGGGCTCCACGCGCGCGTTGACGAGGAGATGCCACTTCCGGCTCTCCGAGGCCCCCTCTACGGGCGACGCCGGGTCGAGAGGGCGCAGTGGGGCGTCGCCTACGCAGCCAGCGATGCCCTTGGTCAGGTCCCGCCGGCCAACGTGGTCCAGGACGTAACCGAGTCGCTGAGCCACGAGGATCTCGCCGTGCCGCATCACCGTTTCGCGCAGCTTCCTCGCATCGAGCTTCTCGGCCAGCTCCGAGAGAACGGTGACCACGTGGTCCAGGCCGCCGGCCGCCTTGGAGTACCGCACGAGGTCCCACGCCGTCGTCTCGGGGGTGGATGCCTCGAGCACGCCCGTAGGCGTCTTGACGTCCTGCGTCTGGGCTTGGTCGAAGGAACCCTTTCCGTAGAAGCGGACGAGCGCATTGCCGGAGCGGACAGGACGGACGGTCCGATCTGGGATCACGACCTGGAACTCCTGAGGGCGGTGATGGGCGGCGCCGTGGAGCTGCGCGGCGGACAGAAGGCCGACATAGTAGGGCCGGCCCATGTGCTTCATCAGGTCATCGATGAACCACTCCGGCGGGAGCGTGCCGGCTACGCGATGCTGCGCGTCGACGATCACGTAGAACCCTGACCGCGGCATCACGAGCCAACCGGCGTTCGCGAGCCGACGGAGCGCCATGTACGTAGCCGCAGGCGTTCGACCGAGGCGGCGCAGAGCCTCCTCGCGAGTGAAGGTGTAACGACCCTGGCCGAGGAGCTCCTCGACGAAGCGCGCAGCCGGGCCGGAAAGGGGCGTCTTCATTCCGGTTGCAGATTCTAACGCTCTGCGTAAGGTTCTGCAACCTGTTGTTTCGGACCCTCTTCGGCGACCCGATGCGCCGGCCAAGCTGCGGGAGCACCTCGGGGTACCGCGATGGATTGTGCGCCGCACCGGCTCCGCTCGATGCCATACCCGGGATATCGCAAGCGCTGTAGTTTCCAGTGTATGGAATCTTCCGCGCTTCCATCCGCCGCTTCGCCTCCCGCGCGAGGCTTGACGACCGGCGAGCGCGCGAGGAAGTCGACTGGCCCCTTGGACGACAGCCTTGGCGGAGGGGCTAGCGGCTGCGCCAGATCCGCAGCGTGCCGTCGAAGGAGCCGGAGACGACGTCGCGGCCCTGGGCGCCGAAGGCCACCGAGGTCACCGGACCGGCGTGGCCGCGCAGGCTGAGCAGCCGCCTGCCGCTCTGGGTTTCCCACACGCGCACGGTGCCGTCGAAGGAGCCGGAGACGAGCCGCTCGCCGTCGGGGCTGAAGGCGACCGAGGACACGCGCTGGTCGTGACCCTGGAGCACCGCGCGTGGCTCGCCCGTGAGCGGATCCCAGATCCGAAGCGTGCCGTCGCTCGAGGCGGAGGCCACGAGCTTGCCGTCCGGCGAGAAGGCGACCGCCACCACCTCGCTGCGGTG
>DATKBQ010000380.1:0-5589 GCA_035546375.1 Planctomycetota bacterium
GCGCAGCTCTCCGACGTGCGCCTGCACCGCCGCCAGCCGCCGCAGCGCCTCGCTCTGGAGCTCGCGCGCCCCGCGCACGCGCTGCGCCAGCTCGACGGCGTTGCGCAGCATGCCGCGCGCGAGCCCGTACTGCCCGGTCGACACCGCGTAGCGGCCGTGCAGGAGGTAGACGCGCGCCAGCGCCTCCGGGTCGCGCTCTGGCGAGAGCTCCATGTCGGAGAGGTGGTCGAGCCACTGGCGCTGGTCGGCGCGGTAACCCAGGCGATCGGCGGCGTCGGCCGCCGCTTCCAGGAAGGCGATGCGCTGGCGGTCGCGCTGGCGCGAAGCCTTCACCGAGTCCAGCGCCTCGAGACCCCACCGCGCGAGGGCGTGCACCCGCTGCGGCTGGCCCCGGCGCAGGAGCGCGGCGATCAGCGGCGGCAGGAGCCGCAGGAGCGCGGCGTGCTCGCCGGCGGCGCGCAGGTGGAAGGCGCGCTGGAAGGCGTCGCCGAGCGTCAACCGCTGCGCTTGTCGCTCGGCGTCCGTCTGGGCGTTCGTTCCTCCCGCGCGGGCGAGCGCCCGCGCGGCGAGCGCGTGGTAGCGCACTCGCCGCCGCGGCGCGGTCGAGCGGTACACCGCCTCGCGCAGCGCGGGCCGCGCGAAGCGGTAGCGGTCGCCGGCGGCCACGAGCCAGCCCTTCTGCGCCAAGCGCGAGAGCACGCCGTCCACCTCCGCCGGCTCGGTGGGCGGGAAGGCGCGCACCAGGAAGTCCGCGTCGATGCGCCCGGCCACGACCGCCAGGCGCGGCAGCCACAGCCGCTCCTCGCGCGAGAGCCGCCGCAGCCGCTCCTCGATCAGCTTGGGGAGCGAAGCCGGCAGCGGCAGGCGATCGGGCTCGATCGCGAGCACGAGCTCGCTCTCGCCCGGCGCGCGCGGCCGCGCGTCACCGCGCTGGATCAGGCCGCGTAGGAGCTCGGAGACGAGCCCCGGGTTGCCGCGGCTGCGATCCCACAGGACGCGGGCCAGCCGCAGGCGCGGCGCCGAGTGGTGGAAGAGCGAGGTCACGAGCTCGAGCACCGCCTCCTCGGTGAGCGGCTCGAGGCGCACCTCGAGCGCTCCGGTGGCGGGACCGAGCTGCGCGCGGAGCCGCGCGTACGCCTGGGGGTTCGGAGGCGCCTCGTGCTCGCGCTCGCCGAGCACGAGCAAGAGCCGCGTGCGCTCGAGCTCGCCCCCCAGGCGCGCGAGCACCTCGAGCGTGCCCTCGTCCGCGAAGTTGAGGTCGTCGAGGAAGACGAGCAGCGGCCCTTCCCGCCCCAGGGCCGCCAGCCAGCGCGCGAGCGCGAGCGGCGTCGCGCTTTGCACCGTCGTTTCGGCGAGATCGCCCGACAGCGCTTGCACCAAGGCCTCCGCCTCGGCGGGCGGCACGCTGCGCGCGATGCGCTCGCGCTCGCGCTCGGTGGGCGGCGCGCCGGGCGGCAGCCGCAGCCAGCGCTCCACGAGCCGGAGCAGCGGCGCGCACGGTCGCTCCGCCTCGACGGCGCTGCAGCGTCCATAGAGGTAGAGCGGCGCGTCCTCCTCCGCTCGCGCGCGCGCCGCGAAGTCGCTGCACAGGCGCGACTTGCCGCTACCCTCGGGCCCGACGAGCCAGACCGCGCCGCCGCCCCAGCCGATCGCCACCTCGCGCCAGCGCGCGAGCAAGGCCTCCAGCTCCCGCTCGCGCCCGACCAGCGGCGTCAGGTGCGAGGCTTGCGCCTCGCCCATCACGCCGCGCCGGCCGCGCGCGCCGAAGTCGAGCCGCTCGCGCCACCACGGGCCGGACTCCTGCTCGACCAGGCGGCGGAAGAGCTCGGAGGCGCTCGGACGCTGGGCGGGGTCGCGGCGCAGGAGCTCCTGGAGCAGGTGGTCGAGGAACGGCGAGAGCTCCGGGACCCGCCGCGAGGGCGGGACGAAGCGCGCCTCGAGGATCGCGGCCAGCAAGCGGTCGGCGCCGGTCTCCTCGATCGAGCGCCGCAGGACGCCGCCGTAGGAGCCGGCGCCGGCCGCCGCCGATGGCGCGAAGGGATGGACGCCGCTCGCCAGCTCGTACAGCACGGCGCCGAGGGCGAAGACGTCGCTCGCCGGCGTCGCCGGCGCGCCGCGGGCGCGCTCGGGCGCGAGCCAAGCGAGGCTGCCGGCGTCGCGCGAGCTCTCCGCGTCTCCGAGGGCGCGCGCGAAGCCCAGGTCGAGGAGCACGGCGCGCCCGCGCGAATCGAGGCGCATGTTCTCGGGCTTGACGTCGCCGTGGACGTAGCCGGCGGCGTGGAGCGAGGCGAGCCCGCCGGCGAGCTGCGCGGCATCGCGGCGCAGCTGCGGCTCGGGGAAGGGGCCGCGCCGCGCCAGGGCCTCGCGCAGGGTCTCGCCCGGCACGAGCTGCATCACCAGGAACGGCCCGCGCTCGTCCTCGCCGGCGGCGAGCGCGCGCACCAGGCCCGGGTCGCGCACCGAGAGCAGGGCCTCGGCCTCGAGCTGGAACGCGCGCCGCGCGGCGGGATCGCGCGCCAGCTCCGGGCGGAGGACCTTGACCGCGACGCCGGTGCCGCGCGGCCACTCCTCGAACGGCTCGAGCAGGGTGCCGCGCCAGACGCGCCCGCTGGCGCCCGAGCCCAGCTCGCCGGCGATCGCGACCGCCGGCAGACGAGAGGGGGCTCGCTCTGCGGTCGGATCGCTCAAGGGCCAAAGAGGATACCGAACGCGCCACGGCGTGGAATGCCCCGGAGGATGAGCGAAACCGGAAAGCGACTAGAATCCCCCCGACCTTGCATGGACCTTTACGTCTACAACACGCTCACCCGCGAGAAGGAGCGCTTCGCGACGCTCGAGCCGGGCGTCGTGCGCATGTACAACTGCGGGCCGACGGTCTACAACCGCCAGCACGTCGGCAACTTCCGCGCGTTCCTCTTCGCCGACCTCCTGCGCCGCTGGCTCGAGTACGCGGGCTACCGGGTGCACCAGGTGATGAACATCACCGACGTCGGGCACCTGACCGACGACGCGGACCGGGGCGAGGACAAGATCGAGTCGCGCGCGCGCCGCGAGGGCCTGGATCCCTGGCAGATCAGCCGCGAGAACACCGAGCTGTTCTTCCAGGACCTGGCGACGCTCGGCGTGCGGCCGGCGCAGGTCTACCCCAAGGCCAGCGAGCACATCCCCGAGATGCTGGAGATGATCGAGGGCTTGCTGCAGCGGGGCTTCGCGTACCAGGTGGGCGGGAACGTCTACTTCGACGTCCACCGCTTCCCGCGCTACGGCCGGCTCTCGGGCAACAAGGTCGGCGACCTGGAGGCCGGCGCGCGCGTGGCCGTGCTCGAGGAGAAGCGCCACCCCGAGGACTTCGCGCTGTGGAAGAGCGACCCGCACCACCTGATGAAGTGGGAGACGCGCTTCGGCGCCCACGGCTTCCCGGGCTGGCACATCGAGTGCTCGGCCATGGCCCGCAAGCACCTGGGCCAGCGGATCGACATCCACACCGGAGGCGAGGACAACGTCTTCCCGCACCACGAGAGCGAGATCGCCCAGACCGAGGCCCTGACCGGCGAGCCGTTCGCCACGTATTGGATGCACACGCGCTTCCTCCAGGTGGACGGCGGCAAGATGTCGAAGAGCCTGGGCAACGTGTACTCGATCGATGACGTGACCGAGCGCGGCTTCTCGCCGCGCGCGCTGCGCTTCGCGCTGATCCGGGTGCACTACCGCCAGCCGTTGAACTTCACCTGGGCGGGGGTGCAGGACGCGGCCTCGGCGCTGGAGAACCTGGACGACCTGGTGGTGCGCCTGCGCCGCGCCGTCAAAGACGCCGCGCCGGACGCCGGCGAAGGCCTGGAGCTCGCCCGCGCCGCGCGCGAGGGCTTCGAGCAGGCCATGGCCGACGACCTGAACGTGACCCGAGCGCTGCCGCCGCTGTTCCAGCTCCGCACGGACGTTCTCGAGGGACGCCTGGGCACGGACGCCGCGCGCGAGGCGCTCGAGTTCGTCCTGCGCGCGAACGACGTGCTCGGCGTGATCGACGTGTCGGAGCCCTTGATCGACCGCCGGATCGAGGCCCTGATCGCCGAGCGCCAAGCTGCGCGCGCCTCGCGCGACTTCGCCCGCGCCGACTCGATCCGCGACGAGCTGGCCGCCGCCGGGATCGCGCTCGAGGACACGCCCCAGGGCGTGGTCTGGCGCCGGCGCGACGCATCGAACTCGTAACCCCTGGACCGGGTTCGGCGCCTGCCACGCCACCGCGATGAATCGCCCGTTCCTGGGCTCGCAGACAACGCTGTGGCCCCTGGCGCCTCCTCGCCGGGGCGCGCCCCTCGTGCTCGGCCGCGCGCGCCGGTAGAAGAGCGCCGTGGCGCCCGACCCCCGCCGGACCTACGCCCGCGACGTCCTGTGCCGGACGTTCGGGATCGACCTGCGCTCGCTCGCGTTGCTGCGCGTCGCGCTGGCCCTGCTGCTGCTCGCCGACTTGGCGTTGCGGCTCCCGTTCCTTTCCGCGCACCTGAGCGACTCGGGCATCCTCCCGCGCGAGGCGGTGCAGACCTTCACGCCGTACGCGTGGGCCGGGAGCCCCGTGTGGGCCGGCTCACTGTTCGTGGTCGCGGCGGCGTGCGCGCTGTGCCTGCTCGCGGGCTGGCACACTCGCGTGGCGACGATCGCGAGCTGGACGCTTCTCGTCTCGCTGCACCTGCGCAACCCGTACCTGAACGACGCCGGCGACAAGCTCCTCGCGCTGCTCCTGTTTTGGGGAATGTTCCTGCCGCTCGGCGCGTACGCCTCGCTCGACGCACGCGCCGGGCGGGCGCCGAGGTTCGAACGGCCCCAAGTCTGTTCTCCCGCCAGCCTGGCGCTGCTGCTGCAGGTCGCGTTCGTCTACGTCTTCACCGCCCTCCTCAAGCACCCGCGCCTGTGGCTCGTCGAAGGCACCGCCGTCTACTACTCGCTGCACGTCGATCTGGTGGCCACAGACATTGGGCGCGCACTGCTCTCGCACCCCTCGCTCTTGAAGGCGCTCTCGCGGGCGACGTGGCTGCTCGAGTTCTTCGGGCCCTTCCTCGCCTTCGTGCCCGTGGGCACCGCCGCGTTCCGCCTCGCCGTGGTCGCCGCGTTCGTCGGGCTGCACGTCGGCTTGGCCCTGTGCTTCCACCTGGCGCTGCTCTCGGCGGTGTGCATCGCGGCGTGGACGGCGTTCCTGCCGGGCGAGATGTGGGACGCGCTCGCCCGCACGCGTTTCGCCCGGCGCCTGGTCTCGCTCACGAGCGCGCTCCCTGCGCGCACGCCCGCTCGCGAGCGAGCTGTGCCGGCCGCGCGGGCGCCGGCGCTCGACCTCCTGATCGTGTTGCTCTTGCTCTACGTCTTCTGGTGGAACGCCGGCGCGATCGTGTCCGCGCTCCAGATGCCGCCGAGCCTGCAGCGCGCGGGCGAGCAGCTCTCCCTGCGCCAGCGCTGGTCCATGTTCGCGTCGCCGCTGCGCGCCGACGGCTGGTGGGTCGTGCCCGCGGTCTTGCGCGACGGCCGCGAAGCGGACCTTTTCACCGGCCGCTCCCCCGTGCGGTGGGAGAAGCCCGAGGACGTCGCCGCGACGTTCCGCTC